>NZ_JBYTBB010000006.1:8972-114332 GCF_058788755.1 Lysinibacillus sp. FW301-JW8 | reverse complement strand
CCCTCGTTTTGAAAAAGAGCTATATTTTTTTATTTGTCACCTTGATTTCATTGACATAATAGTATTTCAACAACATGAAAAATCGTATTTTCCCTAACAGAAAATACGATTTTTTAATACTAGATATGAAGCTGTAATTCAATTGGACAATGGTCGCTTCCTAAAATGTTCGCATGAATATTCGCCTCTTCTATGCTATCTTTTAATCTCTCAGAAACAATAAAATAATCAATGCGCCAGCCAATATTGCGTTCACGGACTTTATTCATATAAGACCACCAAGTATAGCGGTCTGTTGTATCACGATGTAGGTGACGGAAGGAATCGATAAAACCACTTGCTAAAAGCTCCGTCATTTTGGCACGTTCTTCATATGTAAAGCCAGAATTTCCAATATTCGATTTTGCATTTTTTAAATCAATTTCCATATGTGCAACATTTAAGTCTCCACAGTATACGATAGGCTTCTTGGCATTCAACTCCTGTAAATATAAAGCTACTCGGCTCTCCCACTTTAAACGAAAAGGTAATCGAGCTAAATCACGCTGAGCGTTTGGTGTATAGACATTTACTAGGTAGAAATTTTCATACTCTAACGTAATAATTCTCCCCTCATCCTGAGATACATCTTCACCTACACCATAATGTACAGAAAGCGGCGTATGCTTTGTAAAAATAGCCGTTCCCGAGTAGCCCTTCTTCTGTGCGTAGTTCCAATATTGCTCATATCCTTCAAGAGATAGCTCAACTTGTCCTGCCTGACACTTCGTTTCTTGAATACAGAAAAAATCAGCATCCATGCTATTGAAAAAATCTAAAAAACCTTTGCCTATACAGGCTCTGATCCCATTGACATTCCAAGAAATAAATTTCATTTTCTTCTCTCCCTTCAAAAAAACGCCCCCCGCCATCAGCGAAGAGCGTAGTATGCTATAAGTCATCACCAACTATTTTTACTTCTGTCTCCAAATCAATACCGAACCTTTCCTTAACTACCCTCTGTACCATTTGGATTGTTGCGATATAATCAGAAGCTGTGGCAGTGCCTTTATTCACAATAAAGCCTGCATGCTTCGTTGAAACCTCTGCACCGCCTACACCCTTTCCTTGTAAGTCGCTATCTTGAATAAGCTTACCTGCAAAGTGACCTGGTGGGCGCTTAAAAACACTCCCAGCAGATGGGTATTCTAATGGCTGCTTAGATTCTCGTTGAAACGTTAAATCTGCAATTTTAGCATCAATTTCTTCCTGTACACCTTTAGCTAACTGAAATTCGGATGACAGTACATAGTAACCCTTTTTAGCAATTATACTTTTACGATAACCTAGTTCAAGCTCTTCTTTGTTTAGTATTAAAACATCTCCTTCTTTAGTTAACACTTTAGAGGAAATAATAATATCCTTAATTTCTCCACCATAGGCTCCTGCATTCATAGCCATCGCTCCACCAATTGAGCCTGGAATACCACAAGCAAATTCAAAGCCTGTTAAAGTAGCAGCAG
Source organism: Lysinibacillus sp. FW301-JW8 (assembly GCF_058788755.1). Classification (NCBI taxonomy): domain Bacteria; kingdom Bacillati; phylum Bacillota; class Bacilli; order Caryophanales; family Bacillaceae; genus Lysinibacillus; species Lysinibacillus sp. FW301-JW8. Next base: position 112,830 of record NZ_JBYTBB010000006.1, on the reverse strand, counting down.
CAGCTAATTTAGATACGTCCTTTATGAGTGCACCGCTTTGCGCGTAAACATGGTCATCATCTATATGAATTTCATCTAAATATGAAAATGTAACAACAATCCCTCGATGTCCGCCATCACGAACGACCATATTGGACCCATTACCTAACATTAATAATGGAATATTATTTATGTGTGCATAGCGAATAACTGATATCGCTTCTTCTTCTGTTTCAGGTAAAACAAAAACATCTGCCTTACCGCCTAATTTAGTCATCGTATATTGCTGTAAAGATTCATTTAATTTAATATTGGCTGGATTTATGCTTTGTGCTAAATCCGATGCCCATTGTTCTTTTGTCATGAGAGCTAATTCCTTTCTAACATCCTTCTTACTCTACACTAGTATGGATTTAGAACCTCGATTTGACAAGTAAAATGAAGGGTATTTTATCTCGTTTTCATGGGTTGCAATACACCCTGTGCAGAGATGTTGAATATTATAAAGAAAATTCAAGACCATTCCAAGAAACATATTTAGCCAACTTCCCTTAAAGCCAACTTGTTGCCCATGATTCGATATTGCGAATAGCCCCTTCTAACGCCTTACCCTTATCAGTTAACGAATACTCAACACGTACTGGAACTTCTGAATAGACTTTTCGCTCCACCAGTCCTTCTTTTTCCAGCTCCTTTAAGCGTTCTGATAACAAACGACCACTTACTGGTAATGCAGACTCAATTTCATTAAATCGCTGCGGTCCATCTAATAGTTGATATAAAATTAGTCCTGTCCAGCGTTTTCCAATTAAATCCATTGCTTTAGCTAAACGAGGACATAAAGTTGTCTCATTCATTTTTTTCACCTCTTATGTATTCTATTGTAACGATTATTTTTACAAAAGTAAATTTGAAGTAACTTATTTACACCTAGTAATTTATTTACTGATATATATTTAATTACTAAAAGTAAGTTTAAGTTGAATTATGTATTATTTAAGTTAATGTACAGAAATTTACATTAACTTAAATGATTAACTATAACCTTCTCTTAACCCTGGTCTCAAATAAACGTTTAGTCACAGTAGTCGAAAAACAATCATGTACAAGACAACTCACTATATGCCTGCACTCTTCACAATATGAATATTTCAAAAGCCAAGACTTTCTCAATTAACGTCAAATAGAAAGCAGACACTCATACTTTCATGATTACTTTTCTTATAATAATTTTAAATATTCACAATTTACACGATTATTCATAGTATATTTGCTAATTTTTACGAGTAATCCATTGAATCATTGAATTTTTTACTCTATCATTCGTTGTAAGATACTGTTTTTAGGGGGATTTTCCAGTGAAAAAGTATACAATTGATTTCAGCCATTCAACGATTGGTTTCTCAGTAAGACATATGATGATATCAAAAATACATGGTACATTTGAATCGTACAATGCAGAAATAGCATTACCAGATATTGAACAAGCAGAAGGTGGAAGCATTTCATTTACCATTGCAGTTGCTAGTGTTTCCACAAAAAATTTCGATCGAGATGTTCATCTTGTATCTCCTGACTTTTTCGATGCCGATGTTTATCCTAAAATATTATTTACATCTACAGAAATCAAAAAACTTGGAGAAAAAAAATATGCTATTCAAGGTGATTTAACTATTAAAAACATAACGAAGCCCATTATATTTACTACAGTATATACCGGAAAAGCCATAAATCCTTGGGCACAGGAAGTATATGGCTTCCAAGCAAAGGCACAAATTGACCGTCGAGAATTTAATTTAGTGTATAACACGTTACTTGAAACAGGTGGTGTATTAATAAGTGATGAGATTGATGTTGTTGTCGACCTTGAAATAAATCCTATATAACAATTTTGTTTTTTGTAACGAGGTAAGGAGGACCTTATGCTTTGGGTTAATGATTTTTCATTTGTGTCTATGTTTATTACAATAATTTTTATAATTGTTATTGGGGGTATCGTGTTCACTGTTTTTAACGGCATTTTACAATGGTCAAAAAACAATAATTCACCTGTTTTAACAGTACCAGCTCAAGTCGTTACGAAACGATCCAATACTAGTGGAGGTTCTGGTAACTCTAGTGCCCATACATCCTATTATGTAACGTTTGAGGTACAAAGCGGTGATCGGCTAGAGTTAAAAATGAATGGTCGTGATTTCGGACTACTTGCAGATGGTGACTTTGGATTACTAACGTTTCAAGGCACACGATATCATACATTTGAACGGCAAAATAAGAAGAGCAGCGATTAACTCGCGCTCTTCTTTTCAATTTTATTATTGAATTAAATATTTACCGAAGCCGCCTTCAGTATCTCCTAGATATTTAATAGAGCTACCTACTGGGATAACCTTTTGAGCATCCTTAGCAGTTTGGTAAATAACCTTTGTATTTGCTGGGAATGGTACAAACGACCAGTTATTATCCGCAGCAGGATTAATTGTTTTATTGTCCATAATGTAATCAATAACAGCTTGGCGATTTTCATACGCATAGTTCGTTACATTAGAGCCGTTAGCATTTTTGAATGTTGCTCCATACGAGCCGCCAACACGGTAATTGTTTGTAATAATGATGAATTCTTGTTTTAAATCAATCGGTTTACCAGCATACTGTACATTTTTAATACGGTTTGCCTTTTCATCAGCAAGATTGCCACGACGGTCATATTTTGCTGGCGATGTCACATCAATTTGATAAGTTAAACCATCTAGCACATCGAAATTATAAGAACGTGCCTCTGAATCGATAATATTTTGCTCTTCCGTTTTATTTGGATCAATTGTTGCAAAAATACCTGCAGCCATCTCTAACCATTCAATGGCTTGAGCACCTGTCACTTTAATTGTTGCGACAGTGTTGTCATAATGGTAAATATCCGCCATATTTTTAATCGCAAGCGGACCTACAGGAATATTTGTATAATCGGCAGGATTATTACGAGAGCCTGCTTTGAAAGGTGCACCAGCAGAAAGCAACGGTGTCTTTTCATCAACAGTACCTTTCAATTCTTTTTCAATAAACCATTTTTGCGCTTGTGTAACAATTTGAATAGAAGGATCATCTTGTACCATTGAGAAGTAACTATGGATTGGTGCAGTTGTCTCACCAACAGGTTGACGAATATACTTTAATGTACCTTCATGGGCATCCTTAATCGCATTTAAAACTGTTTTAGATGGCTGTAATCCCTCTTTTTTAATAGAACGAATAGAACCTTGTCCATCCACAACAACCCATTTTGAGCCCTGTAGCTCTAGCTTTAAGTCAATAACACCAAGATGATTACCGTAGCTACCTGCCATAACAGTAGGTACACCATTAATTGTCCCTTTTTCTTGATCTACATTTTTTAAATCCTTATAGTCACCTGGGAAAGTTAAATGAGAGTGACCTGTAATTAAAGCATCAATTCCTTCGATATCAGCAATTTGATAACCAACGTTTTCCGCGCCCTCCACATACGTATCTTCACCAATACCTGAATGTGAAAGAACGACAATTACATCCGCGCCTGCTTTTTGCATTTCTGGCACAACTTCTTTTACCGCTTCAACAGGTTCTTGCATATCAACTTTACCTGCTAAATGAATCGCATCCCACTCAACAATTTTTGTAGGTACGATTCCTGTAACACCTATTTTAAATGTGTGCTTTTTACCTGTATGATCAACAACCTCTTTATCTATAATGACATAAGGCGTATACATATGTTTTTTTGTTTTAGCATCATAAGTGTTTGCATTTATGACTGGATATTGTGCATCGTTTAATACTTCATCTAAAAACGCTAAACCGTAGTTAAATTCGTGGTTACCTAACGTACCGCCATCATATTTCAGTGCATTAAGTGCTGCGATAGCTGGATGAACTTCACCAGGCTTTAATACGTTTTCTAACGCCTTATAGGAGCCTAATGGCGTTCCTTGAATTAAATCACCATTATCGAACAATAATGTGTTTGGATTCTCAGCACGTGCTTGCTCAATTAGTGCGGCAGTATTCGCTAATCCTACATCGGCTGATTCAGCATCTAAGTAATAATTATAATTAGCAAGGTTTGTATGGATATCTGTTGTCCCTAAAATTTGTAGATCCATTGTAGTCTTAGCTACTGGTAATTTATATTCAGCTGTAAAACGTTCTACAATACTTTGCATTTGCTCCGATGTCACATAGTCACGAGGGCGAATTGTATTATCATCGAAGCCTTGTAAAATATTTGCTGCAACAGCATTTGCTAAATCTTGCTTATGGGTTTTAGCAATTAAATGGGCATCCTTGAATTTATCCAACACCGAAAGTGAAGCGTTCTTATTAACTAGTCCACGGGCAGATATAACAAAAGCCTGTTGACGTGTTAATTTATCATTTGGTCCAAACGATGTGGCACTTTTACCCTTAATCAAGTTCAATTCCACTGCTTTTTCCACATAAGGAGCTAAATCCTTTGGAACATCCGTGAACGACAATTTAGAACCATCACTAAGCTCAACGTTTAATTTCTCTACTAATTCTTTCACATAGTCCCCACGTGTCACGTCATTTGATGCAGCATTTGCAGACAGCCCAAATGGTAGCAACGTGAATAGAATAAGTAACATCGGTAAGAATGTAGCCATTAATTTCTTATTCATGTAACATCCTCCTTAAAAGTCTAATATTTTCCTACGATTTCTATTATATTATACTAATTAATATATTTACCGAATAAATAGACCTATTTGTATGTACTTTTGAATGATTAATAAGGAACTTTACTGAAAAATCATAAATTAATACCACTATCACTTATTCTTCACCACATGATGTTATTTAATGTAAATTAAAAATAAGTGTATAGCATCAATATATCAGATCACTATACCACTACCATACCTCTGCTATACCAATAAAAAAAGTTCTCCCAGATTTGAGAGAACTTTTTTTAAAAACTAAATGATTATGCATGGACAGATTGTAAAGATTGAGCTACTTTTTTAACTTCTTCTAGACCATTTGCAATAATTTCTTGAGCTTTATCTGGTGAAGCATTGTGTCCTTCAATAACAACTTCTTCGATAATTTCCATACCAAATACACCGCCAGCAATATTTTTAATATAGTTAACTGCCATTTCCAATGGTTGAGCTTCTGGTGAAGAGTAGTAACCACCACGAGCATTTAAAATAATTGCTTTTTTGTCTGTCATTAAGCTGACCATTTGACCTTGCTCATTATATTTGAATGTGAATCCAGCTTGATATACATAATCAATGAAAGTTTGTAATGTAGCTGGAATTGTTAGGTTCCAAAGTGGGAAAGCAAATACAACTACATCAGCTGCAGTTAAAGCATCCATCGCTTTTTGCTTTGCAGCTAAAAGACGAGATTCGATGTCAGTTAACTCTCCACCATTTTGTACTTTACCAAAAGCATTGAAAAGATCTTGACCAAAATAAGGCATATCTTCTTTATACACGTCAAAAGTTGTGACATTAACACCTTGTACATTTTCCATAAATGTCTCATACATTTTTGTTGAAATACCATCTGGTCGATTGTTAGCTTTTACTACTAATACGTTCATTATATAAAATCTCCCTTAAAAATCATAATTTAATATATCTTGATTTCGAGATATATGACTTCCTTAGTCTAAAAAAATTTCAGTCAAAAGTCAACACTAATAATCTCATACTTTTGACTGAAATATTTATATAGACATATTGATGTATGACTACCTTAATTTAAAACTTACAGCTTTCGTCTGTACATACACCAGTTTCGTCAGTGCCGGCCATTTTTAATGCCGGTTGTAAGCCCTCTTCCTGTGCTACTTTACGCAAAGTATCTTCAAATACTTCCTGAGGTTGTGCGCCAGAAATACCATACTTACGATTAAGAACGAAGAACGGAACACCACGTACACCAAGCTCTAGTCCTTCTTGAATGTCCGATTCAACCTCACTTTTATACTCATCAGTCACAAGAATCTTCGCAGTTTCATCACGATTCAGACCTATCTGTTCAGCAATATCGACTAATACATTATCCTGCCCAATCCGTTTTGCTTCGATAAAATAGCCATGTAAGAGTGCTTCCACAAGTGGTGTTGCATCTCCTTGCTGCTCCGCCCATTTCACTAGACGATGTGCCTTTAATGTATTTTCTTCCATTAGCTTATCGAAATTATAATTTAGACCAACCTCTTTTGCCCTAGTAGCCACACCTTGTGTCATTTCCTTTGCTTTTTCTAAAGACATCCCATATTTCTTCGCTAAAGCTTCATACGTGGATACATTTGTATCAACAGGTGTTGTTGGATCAAGTTGATAGCTTTTATATACAAGCTCCACCTGTCCTGCAAAACCTGTATCCTCTATCGCCTGCTCCAGCTGTTTTTTTCCAATATAACAAAATGGACATACATAATCTGACCATATTTCAATTTTCATAAACTAACACACTCCTTTTTGCTACATTGTAGCGATAGTCCTTACAGCAAGGCAATTTTTATGCTTCTTTGCATAAATTTTCAAACCAATCTACATACTGAACGTAAAAACAATGTGAGGGTTTTATGTATGACACAATCTCTTTGGCTCGCAACATCTGATTCCATCTCCTTAACATCTCTGAATGCTTCTACAACTTGTGATGTATGCATTATCGGCGGAGGCTTGACGGGTCTCTATACTGCCTATGTCTTAGCTAAATCGGGTGTTGACGTAGTCTTACTTGAAGCAAATACACATTTAGGCCATGGTACGACTGGTCATTCAACAGGTAAATTAACTGCTCAGCATAGCTTAGTTTATTCGGAAATTATTGAAAAGCTATCAGTAGAAGAGGCCAAGCTTTATTACCAGCTCAATCAGTTGGCTATTGAAAAGGCGATGCAATTACTTCCAAAGAATAGTGTTCAGCAAGTAGATTCATTACTCTATTGCCAAACAAAAACAGGATATGCACAGTTATTGAAAGAATGGAATGCCTATAAAGTTTTAAATATCAAAGCAAAGATTACTTCTGAAACAGAGCTTCCTTTCCCAATTACAAAAGCACTTAGTATGTCGCAGCAGGCACAAATAAATCCAGTGGAGGTCTGTAATTTCCTTACAAAAGAAGCAGTATCAATGGGTGCAAAACTATATACAAATACCCGTGTGCAACAATTAAACATATCACAAAATAATTTACATACCGAAAATAATATGTCGGTTCAATATAACAAACTTATTTTGTGTTCACACTACCCCATTGAAGCCTTTAAAGGGCTACAGCTTTTTAAGCTTTCAAATAGCCGTTCATATATGGTTGCTAGCAAAGTTAATGATACGATGCAAGGACAATATCTCAGCGTGGATTTCCCATCTCGTTCAATTCGTACCGCAACCATTAACAATGAGCATTATTTAGTGCTAGGTGGCGCTAACCATATTGCAGGTGGAACAGCGAATACAGAACCCTATTATGAGGCCATTGAAGGAGAAATGAAGGCACATTTCGATCAAGAACCAATCTACCGTTGGTCCGCTCAGGATATTGAAACACCTGACATGATTCCTTATGTAGGAAGAATTACAAAATCGCTGCCTAATGTCCTTATTGCAACGGGTTACCGTAAATGGGGAATCTCCAATTCATTTGTAGCTGGAGATATATTATCTTCCTTAATTACAGGTTCAAGGAGTGAAGACGGTGCAATTGCTCTCTATTCACCAGCACGTACAAAATTTGGTGCTCAATTTATGCAAATGCTTAAGGTAGGAGGATATGTAGCCAAGGAATTTGTCAGTGGCTATCTTAGACATGCCAATGCACCAACTTGCACGCATTTAGGCTGTAAAACAAAATGGAATGAAGCTGATGAAACTTGGGATTGCCCTTGTCATGGCTCCCGCTTTAGTGCCAAAGGAGATGTTCTTGAAGGTCCCGCTGTACAACCATTAAAATTAGAATAAAAGAGGCTGTCTTTTTTTAAGACAGCCTCTTTTCTCTATTATTTCAATGCGTCCGTTAAAACTGGCACAATTTGTTTTTTACGTGATACTACACCTGGTAAAATAACACGATTACTTACTAGCTCAGCTCCAAATCCTTTTGCTGCTGCCTCCGCTACTTGTCCAATTGCAACTGCCGTTGAATCATTATTTAAAATATCTGTCACAACAAAGAAGAATAAATCTAATCCATTTTCTGCAACATTTTTATTTAATAAAATTTCTAATTCCTCTTGGCGTCCAAGCACATCATTCATATCAACAGCGTTCACCTGAGCAACTACAGATTTATATTCCCCAAACTGGAACTCTTTCGCATCTAATGATAAAAGATCCTCTAATGATTTATCTGAAAGGTCAGCACCTGCTTTCAACATTGCTAATCCGTACTCCGCAATGTCAACTCCTGCAATCGCTGCTAATTCATTACCAGCTTTTATATCTTGCTCTGTGCAAGTAGGTGATTTGAATAGTAATGTGTCTGAAACAATAGCAGAAAGCATTAATCCCGCAATATTTGCAGGTATTTCAACACTGTTTTCCTTGAAGATTTTATTTAGAATTGTAGCAGTACAGCCAACAGGTTCAGCACGATAGTATAAAGGATCAGCTGTTTGGAAGTTTGCAATACGGTGATGATCGATAACCTCTGTAATTTGCACTTCTTCAATGCCATCAGCAGATTGTTGGAATTCATTGTGGTCTACAAGAATTACTTGTTCTGCTTCTCCTACTACTGATGAGATGGAACGCGGTGCCTCAAAGCCGAATTTATCTAAAGCAAACTGTGTTTCGTTATTTACTTCTCCTAGACGTACCGCTTCAGCATCTACCCCTATTTGTTGCTTTAAGTATGCATAGACAATAGCAGATGTAATTGTGTCTGTATCTGGATTTTTATGACCAAAAACTAAAACTTTACTCATTAAAATTACTCCTCCTAAATAGCAATAACATTTATTTTATTTTATCATACCCTATGAACTATCGTGATAGAAAGTAAAACTTTGTCTATCAGTGCTTGCAATATATTTGTATTAAAAATCCATCTGATATTTTTTGTATATTAAAATAGCTTCAATCCATCAAATATCATACTTTTCCCATAGGTTAAAGAAGATAAAACCATGCATCTATAAGGTAAATATTATCCTCAACAACTATATTATTATCTTTTTTTACCATCCTATTTTTAACATTTATTATTAATAATAAATACTTCATTAAAAATAATTGCAATAAATAGATATATAGTTGCGTTTTTATGTTTAAGAAACCATAAGTTTATGCTATTATCAGATAGTCTATATTTTAGGATATACAGGAAATGGGGATTACAATGACAAAGAAGATGGAAAAAAAGTATATTCCTTTAGCAAATTATTTTGAAGTAGCTTTACAACAAGAAATTACTTTATCCTTTAGCGAACTAGAAAATATTATGGGACAAGCCTTACCAAATGCAGCTTACCTGAATAAAAGCTGGTGGAAAAAAACAAAGCCTCCTCTTACACATTATTTGTCATGGACAAATGCAGGATACTACGTCATTGATATTAAGCTTGGAACTAGTGTAACCTTCTCACGTACACAAATGAAGGCTACAGCAAATAATATCTCTAAAGATGAAGACATTCCATCTGCATACATAATCCGAGCAATAGAGGCTTCCGATGCTAGATCTTTTATACATCTACAGGAAGAGATTTTTGAGCAAACTGACTTTATGTATAACGTTCAAGATGAATTGGATTTAACTGTACAACAGCTTCGAAAAAACTTAACCTACTGGAAGCAACTAAGAAACAGAACAATTTTACTTTGTGTATTAAATGGCAGTTTTGCCGGCTATGCAGTTATCCATGGCTACAAGCATTCTAAAAATAAACACGTTGCATCTATTCACCTAGCTGTTAAGGAAGAGTATCAAGGAAAAGGGATTGGTTTGGCACTTATGGAGGCAGTTGAGAAATGGTCTAAACAGCGAGATATTTCACGCTTAGAGTTGTCTGTTATGGAGCATAATGATATTGCCTTAAATTTATTCAGAAAATTAGGTTTTCAGCAAGAAGGTATTCGAAAAAACGCCATAAAGTTAGATGGTCGCTACATGAACGAATACAGCTTAAGTAAAATTTTATAAGCTTCTTTTCAAGGTGTCTAAAACTTATTTGGGCATCTTTTTTTATCTCCTTTCTCAAAAAAAACGCATAGATCAGTAACAAATCTACGCGTTGTAAAGCCTTAGAAAACTTGCTTTTCTCTTGCAGCATCTAGGAATAATAAATTATTTTCTACTTGTTCATAGGATTGCTGATATTTCTCATACTGCACTTTATCTTGATTGACCATTTCCTCAATTAACGCATGTAGAAACGAAAATAAAACGGGAACAATATCCAGAGACGTTTGATTCTTCATACCAAGCGCAAATATTGCACTTGCATAATCACGAACAGGCGACAACGCTGATCCAGTAATAGCAATAATCTTTACCTTCTTCATCTTTGCAATTTCAACGATCGTTTTTATATCGTTTGTATGCTTATCACAAGAGAAAACGATTAACGTTGTATGCTCTCCCATACTGTTAATTTGTTGAACAATATCATCGGAATCTGAACGAAGCTGCTTAACGTTAGAACGTAAAGTTCTTAGTGTGTATGATAGCCAGTTAGCAATAGATGCAGCTTGACGGGTGCCTAAAATATAAATATTATCAGCCTTATGCATCCATTTTGAACTTTTCTGCAACATACTATCATTAATTAGATGGATGGTATCTTGAATATTTTGACTATCACGTTGCATGACTTTGCCAAAGCTTGTGTTTTGTTGCTTATTTGAAGTATATGTAGGTTGAAGAGTTGTCCCATTTTGAGACATTAAATAACCTCTAATTTCTTCCTGAAGCTCTACATAACCCGATAAATCCATCGCATAGCAAAAACGGATAACAGTCGATTCACTAACATTTGCTTGCCTCCCGACTTCAGCCGCTCCGTTACCAATTACAGCTGTGGGGTTGTCCATAACAAATTGTGCAACTTTACGTTGTCCCTTTGATAGCCTTACAAACCTTCTTTTTATTTCTTCATTAATGCTCATCCCTAACAACCTTTCTTTCAATGAAATTATCACGAATGGAGATTGTTTACTACTGACTCTAAATTCGATTAAAAATACAGTATCACGATTACAATTTGAATACAATGACTTTTCAGAAAAATCTTTAGCGCTTTAACTTGCTAATGTGATAGTTCGCAATAAATTGACATAAAATCGTTATATTTTCACTAACCCCAGAATCTTTATCAACTTATTTTATTGGAGGGAAATATATATTGATTTGTTATTTTAACAGATTCAAGAAAATAATTGTATAAAAATTAACAAAAACTAATTTTTATGTATTAAAAGAGTAATAATTAATAGCTTTTCGTTGCAAGATAGCACCACCTTACTTAACCAAAAATTAAATGTCTTGGACTATTATTAATCCAAGACATTCCTAATTTTATTAGTCTAATTCGATTTGTTTGGTTTCTTTTCCTAAAAATAGCACTCCTAGAACACCAATAATGATTGCTCCACAGAAAATTGTAAAAATAAAACCAATATCATAACCTGCTGTTAATAACGAACCTACAAGCAGAGGACCAAAAATACCACCGATACGACCTACAGCTGCTGCCATCCCTGCACCTGTACCACGAATCACAGCCGGATACTGCTCAGGGGTATAAGCGTAAAGAGCACCCCATGCTCCTAAATTAAAGAACGATAAAAACATTCCAGACGTTAACAAGGCTGTCAGCGTCTCAGCATTCCCAAAAATGAAAGCACTTACAGCTGTTCCAATTAAATAGGAAACAAGTACAAATTTCCGACCAAATTTTTCTATAAACCACGCTGCTGTAAAATAACCTGGCAGCTGAGCAAGTGTCATAATTAGCACATACTTAAAGCTAGAGATCATATCAAAGCCTTTACCAACCATTACACTAGGGAGCCATAAAAACATTCCATAATATGAGAATACTACCGTGAACCATAGCACCCACAGCATAAAAGTGGAACGCGCATATTTCTTCGACCATACTTCCACAATATTTTGTCTTATACTACGTTTCTTCGATTCTGCTTTTACAGTAAACTGAGGTGAATCTGGTAAATGCCAGCGAAGATAAATTGCATATACTGCTGGAAGCGCTGTTAACAATAAAGCAACACGCCATCCCCATGTAGGAATAACAAAATATGATATCAATGCAGCAATTAACCATCCTGCTGCCCAGAAGCTTTCTAGTAAAACAACTACTCTTCCTCTTTCCTTAGCTTCAACACTCTCAGAGACTAATGTTGAGGCAACAGGAAGCTCTCCTCCAAGCCCCATGCCTACTAAAAAGCGCAAGGCCATAAATGCAAATAAAGTAGTTGTAAATGCGGACAGACCGCTTGCAATTGAAAACAATACCAATGTCCACATAAAGATTTGCTTTCTGCCCACTTTATCTGCAAATACACCGAAAACGAGTGCCCCTACAGCCATCCCAATAGAATTAATGCTGCCTATCCAACCTGATTGATTTGGTTCCAGCCCCCAATCAGCAGCTAAGGCTGCAATGACGAACGATAAAATTCCTACATCCATTGCATCGAAAAGCCAGCCAACGCCCGCTACCCCTAAAAGCTTGTTACGTGAGATAGATTGTTGAGGCTTATTTGTTGTAACCTCGTTTGTTGTCATTTAACCACCTGTCTTTACACTTGACTTTACATTATGTGTATACTATACAGTTGTTTCAAGAAAGTGACAAGCAATATTCAAATTACCGAATTGTTTCGACAATTTCTGAAATGCTATTGAAAATATAGTACGATTTGCGTTAAAATGTCTTTTATATAAAAACAACTGTTCTTTCTATAAGAACAAAAGGAGATCGTAAACGTTATGTGGAAAGGCCTAATTGAAGAATATAAACAATTTTTACCCGTAACAGAAAATACACCTGCCCTAACTTTAAATGAAGGTAATACACCTCTTATACATTTGGTAAACCTATCCAAAGAACTTGGGATTGAGCTTTATGGAAAAATCGAAGGGGCAAATCCAACAGGCTCATTTAAAGATAGAGGTATGGTATTTGCCGTTGCAAAGGCAATTGAAGATGGAAGCAAATGTGTAATTTGTGCGTCTACAGGTAACACTTCAGCCGCAGCTGCTGCTTATGCAACGCGTGCTGGAATCCAGTCTATTGTAGTTATTCCTAAGGGCAAAGTAGCTCTAGGTAAGCTGGCACAGGCAACAATGTATGGTGCAAAGATTATCGAAATCGATGGAAACTTTGACGATGCCTTAAACATTGTTCGTCAAGTAAGTGAAACTACTCCTGTAGCTCTTGTAAACTCAGTAAATCCATATCGCATTGAAGGGCAAAAAACAGCATCATTTGAAATAGTAGATGCTTTAGGTGCAGCACCAGATTATCTATGCATCCCTGTTGGTAACGCAGGTAACATTACTGCATACTGGAAAGGCTTTAAAGAATACAACAGTGCAAAAAACTGCGGCCTTCCAAAGATGTATGGCTTTGAAGCAGAAGGTGCCGCTGCCATTGTAAAAGGAGAACCAATTGCTGAACCAGAAACTGTGGCAACAGCAATTCGTATAGGAAATCCTGCAAGCTGGAAATTAGCGGAGGCAGCTCGGGATGAGTCTGGCGGCATTATTGATTCCGTAACAGACGAAGAAATTGTTGCAGCCTATAAATTAATTGCTGGTACAGAAGGCATTTTCGTTGAACCTGGTTCTGCTGCCTCTTTGGCCGGTGTTATTAAATCCGTTGAAAACGGTAAAATCGCTAAAGGCTCGAAGGTTGTTACAGTATTTACAGGTAATGGACTAAAAGATCCCGATACTGCCATGAATGTTTCAACAGTAGAGGTTGTTTCTCTTAAAAATAATGAAGAAGAAATTCGCCAATATATTGAGGGCGTACTATGAGTAAAATGTGGCAAATCTCAGTTCCTGGGAGCACAGCCAATCTAGGCCCTGGCTTTGATTCAATAGGACTTGGCTTGTCCCTTTACTTAAAACTAACTGTTTCTGTTCAAGAAAACTGGGAAATTATCCACCTCGATGATAATGGTCCTAAAGAGTTTGAGTTAGAAGAGCATTTACTATACGTAATTGCCAAAAAAATTGCTGATCAATTCGGTAAGCAGCTCCCTGCCTGTCGTGTAGAGATGGCAAGCGAGCTTCCATTAGCCCGTGGTTTAGGAAGCAGCGCGGCCGTTATAGTCGCTGGTATTGAGCTTGCTAACCAAGTTTGTGAGTTAGGCTTATCTGTACAGGATAAACTTAATTTATCCTCACAAATCGAAGGACACCCAGATAATGCAACTGCCTCAGTATTAGGTGGCTTAACCATTTCTTCAATGGATGAGAATGGCGTTGTCGATACATTCCATGTCAATGATATTGACACTGCCTTTGTTGTTTTTGTGCCTGATGTTGAACTAAAAACAAGTGAGTCTCGTTCTGTGTTACCAGAGCAATTTGATCGCACATATGCAGTACATGCTTCAGCAAATGCCAATATGTTAGCAGCTGCATTAATGGCACGTGATTTCGAGCGGGCAGGTCGCTATATGGAAGCTGACTTATTCCATGAGCCATTCCGTGCAAAATTAATTCCAAACTATACAGAAATTCATGAAGCGGCGAAGGCTAATGGTGCTTTTGGAACAGCATTAAGTGGGGCAGGACCAACGCTTATTTCTATTATTCCAACCACAATTGCTGACGATTTTGTAAAGATTATGAAAAATCAATTCCCAGAACATCAAATTATCTTAACAAAAGCCGATGAACATGGTATACAAGTAAAGTAATGTATTAAACGTCTACTGAAAAAGTAGACGTTTTTTCTTGAAGGAGGAAGTAGCTTGAAACCAATTATTTTCTGTGATTTCGATGGCACTATAACAAAAACTGATAATATTGTCTCACTTATGACTCAATTTGTACCAGAGGATTCTGAGAAAATTGCAAAAGCAATGATGGAACAAACCATATCCTTTAAAGAGGGTGTTTCAGCAATGTTCGAGCTATTGTCAAGTAACCAAAAAGAAGCTGTAATCGACTATTTATTAGATACGGTCATTATACGTGAAGGCTTTAAGGATTTCGTGAGCTTTGCGCAGGAAAAGCAGATTCCGTTTTATATCGTTAGCAGCGGTGTTGATTTTTTCATAGAGCCACTGTTAGAAAAATACGGACCATTTTCGGGGATATATTGTAATCGTGCTGATTTTTCGGAGCAGCAAATCAAGCTCGTCTTTCCAAACAGTTGTGATGAGGATTGTTCTAAGTTTAATACGCAGGGTTGCGGCTGTTGTAAGCCAAGTGTCATGCGTAAGGTTACACAGAGTGATCATTTTAAAATTGTGATTGGAGACTCCCTATCTGACTTTGAAGCTGCTAAACAGGCAGATTTAGTACTTGCGAGAGATCATCTTATAACACGCTGTAAAGAGCTTGATCTTCCCTATAAACCATTCGAAACATTTCACGACTGCTTAAAGGTTGTAAAAAAGCTTATTGGGGTTGAACAAGCTGTTTCCTTATCATGAGCTGCTTAATTTCTATACAGCAAAGGGAGCTATGCTTGTTAAGCTAGCTCCCTTTTCTACATGTTATTTTTGATTTCTTTGAAAATATCGCTTACGACGTTCATACCAAAACATACAAATGATGAACCAAGTATAGCCCATGCTCCAGCCAGCTAACACATCAGAAGCAAAATGACGCGCACCAGCAACTCGAGACAAACCAATAAGAACAGTTAAAATGATTGCGCCAATCCAAAGCAATATTTTACGTCCTTTACTATTGTTTTCCGATAAAATATAGGCTGTTGTGAATAAATACAAAATTCCCGTCATAGAATGTCCAGATGGAAAACTGAAGGATGTTAGTTGATCCTCGATTTCAGGTCGGGGACGTTGCACCCATTTTTTTAAAATTTGATTCAGTACATTACCACCCGCTACCGTTAACAATACAAATAAAATCCCTCTATAATTTTTTGCCTGCCAGGCTAAATAAACAATTAAAACAAGGGCTACAGCAACTACAAATGCAGGCTCTCCAATATAATGAAAAAATTCAATAGGACGATTCCCAAAAAGTAGCTCTGCCATTTGTGTATCGAAATTTTCAATAGAATTACTTTGAAAAGTAGCTTGTAGCACACAGTAGATAATTAGTGTTAATAATGCTAATGGATATACCAAAGTTTTCATATCTTACTTCACCTCATATTGCTATTCCTGCTGTTTTATTTTCCACATCATATCATATTTTAATTAGCAAGAGGTGAATATCCATTTGTCTAAATCAATGAACAATTGCTTTCGTTTCTTGAACCATAACAAATGTTATTATATCAGTTTTATTGAGATAATTAGAAATAGCTAATGCAGCGATAAACAAGATTGCAATGATAGGTATTATTTTTCTAAACAAAATAAACACTTCCTCACCTTTATATCATTGTCAGAGAGCTTATTTTAATAGTACAGGGTCAAATAACCAATCTCTAGGTCCAAAGTTTTTATCCTTCTCGCCCCTTACCTCACGAGAAATATTGTTTTTAATAATAATTTCTCTGAACTTTCTACTAAACAAAGTTTTTCGGTACAAATATCTACCATCATGACTCCATTCTGCCGAGTAGAATATATCACCAGTCAGATCCTTCAAATCTTCATTCTTGTATATATCTGGACCATTAATAACTCCACTTAACCCACATCCACATGGAGGTTGCTCTGTTGCAAAATATAACTTCACTCTTTCATTACTACATTCAGGCAATACTTGTGTCGGAATAATTTGAAATGCCTTTTGCTTACCCTTCTCTGGTCCTTGATGAATTACCTCAAGAATCTCATAGCCTTGAATGTTCTCTTGCTTCATTAATGCTACTAATTCCTGTGAAGCTATCCAATATCCGCTCACATGTACAAGATGGCGATCTTTCATTTCTGTTGTATCAATAACAATTGGTGAAAGCTGCTCTTTTTCCATTAGCCCACAATGCTGGCAATGAGTACTTATAGAAAATAAAGTTCCCTTATCATCTAAAAACATATCAGGAGAATTGCCTGTTGAATTTAACGTAAACAATGGTGCTTGTTCATATTCACTATCTGAAAAATCAAAGTAAAAGCGTTCTCCGATAGAAACAATCCCTAATTCGCGCTCCAAAGATTTATATAATGCAGCCACCTGTTCATATGTCACTTCCTCATTTAACGTAAAAATAGGATTAAATGATGCCTTTAAATTTCTTTTTCTAATTTCAGGCGCACCGATAAAAATTCCATAGCGATTATAAACTTTAATGACTTGATCTTGATTAGATTCATCTATAGAAAATAAATTTTCAAGTTCTACTTTCAAAATACACGCCTACCTTTATATAAAGTTTTATGGTGAAGTACGTTGACTAGCTAGTAACTTTAAAAAATCTACAATTTCTACTTTATTTATAGATAGCAAGGTTACCTATTTTCACTAAATTTTCTCATCTATCATTACTTACTGCAGCAAAATTTACTTAACCACGATTAACTTAAGCGTACCAGTACTTATACCGCCATTTCAACGTTAGGTTTACGCCAATTTCATGGCGGTCTTTACTCAAATATTCGGCGTGATTTGGCGTATATATAAAAAACACCGCCATTTTTTGGCGGTGTCAATAGAAAAACATAGGCACTTAGCATTGTTTATAAGGAAATATTACCTAAGTTAATATATGGGAGTTTAAAACTACCTAATGTCTCCCTTTTTATTGAAATATATACCAGTACCATTTTAGTATAACATATAGTTGAACTAAAGTAAATTCATTCTTTCAGCAAGATTTACAGCCTCCGTACGCGAGTCAACATTTAGCAAAGAAAACAACTGTGTTAAATATCTTTCTGTTGTTCGCTGAGGGATATTTAACTCAATTGCTATTGCCTTATTCGTATGTCCTTCGGCAATTAATCGTAAAATTTTCTTTTCTTTTTCATTTAAATGAATATCAAGTTTAGCATCTTGCAATTTAAATCTATTATCAAGAAAGTCTAAGAAATTTTGAGGTAAGACGATTTCTCCATTTGCAATAGCTCGTATAGTTCGTAATATTTGTTCCTTGGATGCTGTTTTCGCCAAAATTCCTTCTATTTTCCGTTCTAAGATAAGTGGATAATAATCCGTAATATCATCACCAGTATAAAGAATAATTGAAGCTTTTGACTGAATAGCTTTAATGTTACGAGCTAAGTTTATACCATTTTCTAATGGCATATTAATATCTATTAAATAAATATCATGGGGATTATTTCTAATTCTTTGGATAACATTTGTTGCGTCGCATTCTGTATCAACGATAATGTCTTCATTTTCTTGAAATAAATTTTTTGTTCCCTCTAACACAATAGGGTGATCATCCACTATGAGCATCGTAATCAAGTGTGTCACTTCCTTCTTTTACTGTAATTCTAATCAACATCCCTTCTTCAATTTGCGAATCAATATAAAAATGCCCATTAAAGGCTTTTACACGCTCTTGCATACCCCGAATTCCCATTGACTCTGCAATAATAATATCATCAACATTGCATCCTACACCATCATCTTTGTAAAAAATTTCAAATCCATCGTCTGTCTCTTGAAGGTGGATTTCAACTGTTCTCGCATAGGAATGTTTTAAAGCGTTATTGAGTATTTCTTGGAAGAGTCGATAGATCATTAAATTCATGCGTTCATCCTCTAGGTAAAGGCGATCTATCGTATAAAGTAACATAAAATTAGCTCTCTCTGTTACTTTTCGAATCAGCTTCTCTAAAGCCGCATTTAATCCTAATGTATCAAGTAATGGAGGCTTCAAATTTTCACAATAGGTTCTCAAATCATGTAAGGAACCAACCATTTGCTTATGAATCTTTGCAAGCTTTTGCTGAATATCTTCTGTCATATCCTTTGCATTGACAAGGACGTCAACCTCTCGAGCAATATGCAGCTGCTCTTGCAAATTGGTATCATGTAATTCCTGCGCTAATTGATATTTTTCTTCTTCAAAGCGTAGCCATAGTAGTTTGTTTAACCAAGGTAAATGACTATTGTCTGCCTGCTTCATATGCTTTAATTCCTCTATCAGTTCTTCCACCATCTTTGTATTTTCAATAAAATTATTTACATAGAGCAGTAGCAATTCAAGCCATAAAAGCTCTTCTTCCTTTAAATGAATCGAGTTGTTATGTCCCAATACTAAGGCTCTTTTACAATGAGCATCCTGATGGAGAAAGGCTATATAGACTTTATCAATTTTTCTTATCTCTCCCAATTTTAAATCCTCTATGACTATAGAATCAAACGGAAGTCCTCCCTCAACTGTTGAAGTAAATTGATGTATGTCATAATCATAGGTTAGTACAAATACATGCTCTAGCTCAAGATGCAGCGAAATCTCTTGTGCAAATTTCTTTAACAATTCATCTATTTTAATAGTTTTACCAATTCGATCTACTGCAGTATATAGCTGATGTATGTAATCTCCTTTTGTTGAAAATAGGATTTTTCGTTTTCGATAATCAACCTTTTCTTTTATGTAAAAAAGTACAACTAAAGATACAAAGGTAAAGAATGAGACACCTGATATAACAGACATAGTTAAGTATTTACCAGCAATCCAGTATAAGCCAGCTGTAGACCACACAGTAAACAATAATGAAAAAATCACATAATAACGGAGTCTTGTAATATGATATTCAATATCAAATAATCGTTCAGCTAGCTGTGTAAAGATAAAACTAAAAGGAATTAATAATAAAAATAGAGCACTAATTTCAGCTGAAAGAATGTATTTGTGAAATAGGATGTTAGGGAATGCATAGAAAAATAGGAATGGTAGAAAAGGAATCATTATACTACTCAGCAACATCTTCAACTGAGGCGATTTATATTTGAAATAGCTTAGCAATAATATACTAAGTATGGTAATAAGAAAAATGAAGAAAACAGCTAATACAACATTAGAAAGTAAATTATGAGTAGATGGATATACAATGCCTATACAACCCAAAACCATGGCTATCACGGGTAGTAAATAAAGTAATTTAATATTGTTAGAAAGCAACCAGTTGGTTTTTAAAAATGTATAATAATTTCTTAAAAAGTGTAGTAATAACACTAGGCATAGTAACATGCTTCCACGGTTAATGACGATTCCAAGCTTATTTAAACTACCAGAAGACCCTATGCTAACATAAGCCATTGAAACAGTTAGCATAAATAATGTAAGTAAGCTTAAAAGAAATGTATTCTTCTGTTTTTTAACTAAATAAATTACAATTATTAAAGTTAAGAAATAAAAACAGGCTGGTATTACTAGGACATAATATACTTGATCAGGAATATCTTTATTACTTATTGGTATTTCTATAATTTGCCCATCAGTTTTCTTAATGGTTAATAAGCTTGCTGCTCTAATTATAAAATCATGCTTAACATTTGGTACATCTTCGGTTGGAATGCCATCCACAGTTAAAACAATATCTCCTACCGAGATATTCTGCCCATTCCCCCATTGTTTATAGTACGAATTAGTAACAACCCAACTTCCACTATCCTCTTTTAAATCTATACCCAAATAAGGCTTGCTATAAGTAACATAGAGCAGGTAAAAACCTAGCCCTATGTAAGCACTTACAGCAAGCAGAAACCATTTACGTTTTATTAAACTTAATTCCAAAGGCCACTTTGTACGCATAAGTCTTCTTCAAATGAATCAAGTATTGCTTTTTGTTCCACAGCTGAAATTCCAATCAATGAGGCTTTCTGTTCCTTCAATAGTGTAACTAGGGATGGGTTTTGTTCTAGATACTGAATTACGTTCATCATAATAATCTCTCCTCATTTCATTAGTTTTTTTAGGTAATCTTTACCTAGTTCGTTTATAGCTACATTTTCAAGATAACTCAATGCTTTAAACTTATAGACATTTTTAATGGTAATGGCATAACGTATTGCACCGCCATTTGTCAACTCGTTTTCTGTAGCATTATTATCCAAAACTGCAACTATATCATCATTATAATAGTTTTTTACAGATTTTGAAACATCATTTTTTTGTGATAAAAGATAAATAATAGGCAGTGAGTATCTTTTATTTAGCAGATCATTTTTTGGACCCCAAGTTTTTAAACCTTGAATATCATTTTTGATTTGTTGAATTATGCCTATGTATTTACTATATTCCTTCACCTGAGAAGTGATTTCGCCTTTCGCTAGCACTTCCCCTATTAAGCAGCTCAGTGCTGTTAATGAGCCTGATTTTTGTTCAATCATTTGTATATATGACTGCTCATCTCTACAACTATTGAGCAAGTCAAGCTGTTGTCCATTAATACTCCCTAATGCGTACTCTTCAAGGATTTGATTAGCCTTATTTTTGTGTTCAAAAGAGGTTTCACGTATTATTTTAGAAGTCATAACTAACATAGCTAATGCAACATTTAATGATAACTCAGGTGTTTTACTCCAACTATTATCTGAATCCTTATCTTGCAAGTCATCTATAATATCAAAGGACAAAATTAGAAGCTCAATAGCTGCGGCTACTTTATATATGTCCTCATCGAAACAATCTGTAAATGCCTCATAATGCAAAACACAGAGTCTGCCAAATGAATAGCCTTCCGTTCTTTTTTCTTCTTTAAAGCTTTTTAGCATCGATTTTAAATCATAGCCCATCAAAGTCTCATTTTCCAAAAGAATGTCCAATGATTCATTAATATGTTCATCCAACCCCTTCAATAGTCCCTTCCTCCTTTAATTATATTACTAAATATTATACATTTAAATGGGAAATAATACTACATAGTTTAATTTTTATGAAATATTTTCCACCCTATTTTGATGTAAATACCGCCAAAAAATGGCGGTATTCGTAGAGACCACGCCATTTTTTTGTTAAGAATTAGTAAAAAAGTGGCGGTGTTGTATGATTGACCGCCATTTTTTGGCGTAAACTCACCATTGAAATGGCGTCCTTACTGATGTTACGCTTAAATTAAGCTACGATTAAACATTTGGGCATATGGTATGTAATTTTAAGTAATCAATATTTAAATAAAGGAAGAATTTAAGTCTATTGAAGATTCTCCGAAACTGGGAGTGATTGAAATGAAAAATGGAGTAAATGAAAATGTTTTAATCCTTACGGCTACTTTTTCTTGCGCAATTTCTGTCTCAGAAGAAGAAATTATTATCAAAAAACCTTCACATGAACAACGCAGTATTGAACAGATTATCATTAAAGCCGAGCAACAAGCTTACCTGGAAACCTTGGCAGAATATAAAAATAATACTACATTATCAAATTTCATTAGTGAGATACCTGGATTTGAAGATACTTTTCAACAGAGGTTGGACATGTTTATCGAACCCTACGGAATTATAAGAGTTTTTGAAGAAGGCTCGTCCGTTTCACCTTTAGTCATTCCATTTACTTCTGGGCTGAATATTAATGCACCAATTCTATATACAACTGCATATTGCACCGTTATTAATGCAAGAGGTGCATCTATGACTAGTGACGACTCCAATACTTCAATTATTGGCAAGGCGGAGAATTTAATTGGCTCCTCCATCTATCATAGTAATACCGATGTAGCAATCGACATCTCCTCTTCAGGGGATTTATCAACAGTGAAGGAAACGAATTGGACTAACTATCACTCTACTGCCAATTTAGCTGGCGTTTCCATTAATGATAGTGGTATTTCTTTTAATATTACTAAAGCCTTTAATACATGGAATAGAGCATCAATAAAACATTAATTTATTTCTAAATGCTAGATTGTACGATTCATCAAAAATCCGCAAATTCCTCGATCTCTTATCAGTCTATGGGAAGGAATCTTGTTGCCTTCCCTTTCTTCCCCTCTTTTACATTAAAAAAGGTGCCTCAAATTACTTTGAAGACACCTTTAAATATTAACCTTTTACATAGTAAACTTCTTGCCCGCTTTCAATAACGTATTCAGGCTTCGGCTTTCCTGCACTTGCCTTGTGACCTGCAATATGCTCGGG
Organism: Lysinibacillus sp. FW301-JW8; assembly: GCF_058788755.1. Classification (NCBI taxonomy): domain Bacteria; kingdom Bacillati; phylum Bacillota; class Bacilli; order Caryophanales; family Bacillaceae; genus Lysinibacillus; species Lysinibacillus sp. FW301-JW8. The sequence goes on along the minus strand of NZ_JBYTBB010000006.1, from coordinate 89,670 downwards.
ACTCTTCTCCCAATTTTTCCATGCTTCCTCTGATTCCCAACGAACCATGATTAGCACTTCCTCATCACCACGGCGCACTTTTTTAACAAGTACTTGCTTATCAACAAAGCCAGGTTGTCGCTCAAGCAATGATGGACCGTCTGGTTTAACGCCAAAACGTTCCACAATCTTATCCGAATTCCCTTCCGTCACTATGATACGTTTAATTTGTACAAACATATTAATTAAACGCCTTTAAAACATCTTCTACTTTTTGTGTTTCAGAAGTTAATCCGCCACCTGATAAATACCATACTTGTGGATCAAGGTAGAAGATTTTGCTGTTTTTCGCAGCGTTAGTAGCACTAACGATTTCGTTTTCAATTGCAGCTTTTGTACCTGACTCACCTTCTGGGTTAACTGCAGCGTCACGGTCAACTACAAATAAAATATCTGGGTTTGTATCACGAATATATTCAAAGCTTACATTGTCACCATGAGTATCAACTTTAATGTTTTCATCAGCAGCTTTTACACCAAATACATCATGAATCACACCAAAGCGTGAGCCAACACCATATGCAGATAATGACCCTTCAGAACCTAAAACGATTAAAGCTTTCTCTTCTGATGCAGCAGTTTTTGCTTTTACTTCTTCTACTTTAGCTTGGTATGCAGCAAATGCATCAGCAGCTTCTTTTTCTTTACCAAAAATTTTACCAGCTAATTCAGTATTCGTTTTGAATGATTCTACAAAATTAGCGTTATCTACACCAACAAATACTGTAGGTGCGATTTTAGAAAGTTCCTCATAAGCTGAAGCTTGACGACCAGAAATGAAAATAATATCAGGAGCCATTGAAGAAATCGCTTCGAAATCAGGCTCTTTTAAAGAACCAACGTTTACGTAAGTTGTATCAGTATATTTGCTTAGATAGCCAGGAACTGATTGTTGAGGAAGACCTGCAACTTCTACTCCTAAAGCATCTAAAGTATCAAGGAAACCGTAGTCAAATACTACAACGTTTTTTGGTTGTTCTTTAAGTGTTACTTCTTCAAATGTACTTTCTCCACTTGTGCTACCTGGAATTGTGATTGGGTAAGCTGAAGCTTCTCCTTTTTGTTCTTCCGCTGGTTTATCAGTTGTCGTACCTTTATCTTCTTCTTTATCTTCTTCCTTAGAACTACAAGCAGCTAATACTAATAGCATCATCGCCATTAATACAGTAAGTAATTTCCAATTTTTCATTGTAAAATTGCTCCTTTAAAATTATAATTTATAGTTTAATGATGGTTGAACCATCTATTACTACTAAGAGTTAAAATACACGCATATACGACAGCCATTCTGTTCTTGAACAGGGATATCCATATCATAGATCTCCTTCAAAGCGTCTGAGTTGATGATGTCGTTTGTTGGTCCATCTTTCACAACACGTCCATTTTTTAAAGCTACGATATGATCGGAATATACAGATGCAAAGTTAATATCATGCAATACAATAACAACCGTTTTACCTAGCTCATCCACTAGCTTTCGTAAAATTTTCATGATTTGCACAGAGTGCTTCATATCTAAATTGTTAAGTGGTTCGTCAAGTAATATATAGTCTGTATCCTGAGCAATAACCATAGCAATAAATGCACGCTGACGTTGACCACCTGATAATTCATCTAAATAATTGTGCTGCATATCATCTAAATTCATATATTGAATAGCTTCATCTACCTTTTGCTCATCCTCTGGCTTTAAATTTCCTTTTGAATAAGGGAAACGACCAAATGATACAAGCTCACGAATGGTTAGACGTACATTCATATAGTTTGATTGCTTCAAAATAGAAACACGTTTCGCAAAGTCATCTGATTTCCAACGACGTACATCTGATTTATCGAGTAATACTTCTCCAGTATCTGCATTTAGTAAACGGCTTACCATTGAAAGTAATGTTGATTTACCTGCACCATTCGGTCCAATAAATGATGTAATCTTCCCTGGTGCAACGTCGACACTGACATCTTGAATGACCGGTTTTTTACCAAAAAACTTGGAGAGTTCCTTTACTTGGATCATCCTGCTGACCTACTTTCCTTCAATAATAAGTAGATGAAGTACACGCCACCTACAAAGTTTATAATAACGCTAAGTGTTGTATCAAAGTTGAAAATACGTTCGACCATCCACTGACCACCGACTAAAGCAACAATACTCATCACACAAGAACCCGCTATTAACACAGAGTGCTTGTACGTTTTGAAAAATTGATACGATAAATTCGCTACGATTAAACCAAAGAATGTAATGGGTCCAACAAGAGCAGTAGATACTGCAATTAATACCGAGGACAGTATAAGCATACGCTGTACAAGCTTATCGTATGGCACTCCCAAGTTAATAGCTGTATCACGACCAAGGGACATCACGTCTAATTGGCTCATATAACGCCAGCCATAGATAAAGGCAAGGACAATTGCAATAGCTGCAAGCCACACTAAATCCGAATTCACATTATTGAAGCTTGCAAACATTTTACTTTGTAAGCTTAAAAATTCATTCGGATCAATTAATACTTGGAAGAACGTTGTAACGCTGCCTAAAAACGTTCCTACTATCATACCAACAAGCAGCAAGAAGTAAATTGGACGCTTTCCCTCTTTGAACAATACACGATAGAAAATTAACGCAAAGACAACCATTGCTGAAACAGCAAGTAAAAAATTGTATTGAGCGCTAATCACAAATATTGACATTGAACCAAAGAAATAGTAGATGATTGTTTGAACCATCATATATAACGCATCGAGTCCCATTACACTTGGCGTTAAAATACGGTTATGTGTAATGGTTTGAAAAACTACTGTAGAATATGCAATAGCTATTCCTGTTAATGACATCGCTACAACCTTAATAAGGCGGCGAGGGAACGCATAATGATAGTTTCCATTTAGTTCATAAAATACATACAGTAAGATAGAGGCTACTGCAAGACCAATTAAAATCAACATCTTTGTATGGTTACGCATATGCTTTCCCCCTAAACAACATAATTAGGAAGATCGCACTTCCGATGACACCAACTGTCATACTAATTGGAATTTCATAAGGGAAAATTAGCACACGCCCTAAAATGTCGCATAATAATAAGAACGACATCCCTAGCATAGCTGTATGCGGTAATGTTTTAGCAAGATTATCCCCCTTGAACAGCGAAATGATATTTGGAATGATTAAACCAAGGAAAGGAATCACACCAACGGTAAGCACCACAGTTGTTGAAATAAGGGCTACTAGCACTAAACCAAAATTCACTACGAACTTGTAGGAGAGACCAAGGTTTTTAGCAAAGTCCTCACCCATACCAGCCACTGTGAAACGGTTTGCATAAATGTAAGCTAAAATCAGCACGGGTACACTTATGTATAAAAGTTCATAACGACCTTTCATCATTAATGAGAAATCTCCTTGTAACCATGCAGAAATGTTTTGGATAATATCTGCCTTATACGCAAAGAATGTCGTAATAGACGAAAGGATATTCCCAAACATCAAGCCAATAAGCGGTATAAAGATTGCATCTTTAAATTTTATTCGATTTAATATTTGCATAAATAGTAGTGTGCCGGCTAAAGCAAATAGGAAAGCGAAGGAAATTTTTTGAAAGTACGTGACATTCGTAAAAAACATCATCGAAATCAGCACACCCAGCTTTGTGGCATCTAAAGTACCTGCTGTTGTGGGTGACACAAACTTATTCCTACTTAAGCTTTGCATAATTAAACCAGCAATACTCATACCTGCACCTGCCAGTAAAATGGCTACAAGTCTTGGTACACGACTAATTAAAAATAGTCTAGTTTCTTCTGATTGGAAGTCTAATAGATCACTCGGTTTAATATTCACTACCCCGATAAACAGTGACACAATTGACAACACTACAGTTGCTGTTAAAAGATATCTTATTTTCATTGTAATCCCCGGTAGATTCATTTTAGCTCGTAATCCATTCTCTAGTGAAAATGATTATCATTACTCACGATTCTCATTATAAGTGTGTTTTCATTCTCAGTCAACCTATAAATGAGAATTGTTCTCGTTTTTATGAGAATCCTTTAAAAGCGAGCATAAATAACAAAATAGCAACGCCTTCTACTATTTCACAAATTAGAAACTTTCAATTATTCTTCAAATTTCTTATACAAAGTAAAAAGGTAATTGAGAATAAAATACTTATCTTCCCTCAATCACCTTTTTAATTAAGCTATACGTTGATTTCTTCTGAGCCATGCAAAAATAATAAAAATCACTAATATAAAACCAACATATCCCATTACAGCATATAGCTTTGCCACAAGTGTCGTAAATCCAGCAAGGCTTGCAAAAAAGCCCAAGATCCCAATAATGATGCTTGCTACCTTAAAACTTGGCATGTTAGGTTTAAAAAAACGTACCATGAAGGAATAGAACATTCCTACTGCAGTATTATAAATCATTCCTAATAGAGAGAAGGACATTAGAAGACCAACGAATGGGTGAATTTCATTTGCCAATGCTAGCATCGGTATGTCAATTCCTACTATGACATTCATTTTGGCAAGCAGAGAAAGATTAATTAGCAATATTAAAGCTCCTAGTAAAATCCCTCCAATAATACCTCCCATACCCGCAACCTTTTCATTACGAATAGCACCACACATAACTGTTAACAGTGAAAAACAAACACCGATATTAAAAGACATATAGAGTAAAGCTGTCATCCACCAGCTTTTAGTACTTATTTGTACCTGCTGAGCGATAACAGCTTGTTCTACAAAGGTAAAATCCATAGTGGCTAATGAATAGACTGCTATTATGGATACAATGATGAGCAGATAAGGTGTAGCAATTGCAATGATATTGATGATGCTTTTCACATTCATCATGACTGTTGCTATCGTCAGAACAATCATGCAAATGCTTCCCAGCCAAACAGGCAGCCCAAACATTTGCTGTAATGTGGCACCTGCTCCGGCAAACATGATAACCGCTACACCAAATAAGAAGAGCGACAGTAAATAATCCATCACAAAACCCATAGATTGTCCAGATATTTGATAAATCAAATCCTTATGTGATGTTGTACGGTATCTTGAGCTAATCTGAGCAATGCACATGCCTACTAAAGCAAACCCAAAAGTAGCAATAAATGCACCGTAAATTCCTTTAAAGCCATAGCTCGTAAAATATAGTACAATCTCCTGCCCTGATGCAAATCCTGCACCAACGATAATCCCGACATAGGCACCACCGATTTGCAAGCTTTTCTTCAAACAGTCCTCTCCTCGTTTATGATGTTAAAGTCACTAATTCAAGAGATGCATACCATCAAAAAGACTATGGGATTTAGAAGATGAATCGCCCCACATTATTTTTTGTAAATCTTCTTGCTAAGTGTTAGCTTCTCAATTACTTTCATATTAGGTATATATCCTATTCCTATAGTCTGCGGCACATTTATATAGCCATCTTCCACAAATACTTCAGGACAAATGATATCCTCATACCAATAATGACTAGAGCCTGCAGTATCTCCAGGCAATATGAAGTTGCTAAGCGATGTTAATGCTATATTATGAGCTCGTCCGATTCCTGCTTCTAGCATGCCACCACACCAAACTGGAATATTATTGTCTTTACATAAATCATGGATTCTCTTGGCTTCGGTCAATCCGCCAACTCGTCCGATTTTGATATTTATAACACCACAACTACCAAGCTCTATTGCTTTTCGTGCATCCTCATAGCAAGTAATGCTTTCGTCTAAGCAAATAGGTGTTGTTAACTTACCTTGCAGCTTTGCATGATCCACAATATCATCTACAGCTAACGGCTGCTCAATCATTAACAGATTATATGCATCAAGTTGCTTCAATACATCTAAATCGTTTAATGTATAAGCTGAATTAGCATCTACCATCAAGGCTAAATCAGGCATCTCAGAACGAATAGCACGTACCACTTCAATGTCATGACCCGGCTTAATTTTCACTTTCACTCGTTTATAACCCTTCTCAAGATGGTTTTGGATGACATTCAGTAATATTTCCTTTGAAGGCTGAATGCCCACACTAACGCCTACCTCTATTCGTTCCTTCTCGCCACCTAAGGCTCTAGCCAACGATTGATTTGTTTGCTGTGCATAAATATCCCATACAGCACCTTCAATTGATGCCTTTGCCATGCAATTACGTCGGATCGAGGAAAATAAAGTTCTTACCTCATCTGGGTGCTCAATCTCCTTATGTAACAAAATAGGTATCAAAAAGTCATCCAGCATATGCCATGTTGTTTTTAATGTTTCCTCCGTATACCAAGGTACTACAAAGGCAACTGCTTCTCCCCATCCTATCGTGCCTAATTGATCTTTTGCTTCTATCAGTAGTAATTCTTTTTCGTCAATGGTGCCAAAGCTTGTTGTAAAAGGTGCTTTCATCGGCATTTTTATATGTCTAACGATAATTTCTTCTAGTTTCACAATTATTCACTCCTTAACCTTATTATAAAGCTAATAAGGAGCGTCTTACTAATAGATAGCTATGCACATATTCCTTGTTTTTTTTCATTCTTACAATGGCATAATCTTGTTCAAATAATGTTGTTAAGATTGTTCGAACTTTATAACGCCAGTCCTCTGCAAGCTTAGGACTTTCCACTTTCATCTTTTGTAAATATTGAGGGATAGGTAATAAATAGGCATCTTTTAAAAAGGATTGCTCTCGCTGGAATTTACCATCGATATCTAGCACAGGTAAGCCATCCACCGTCAATGACCACGGTACAATTTCTTCAGCCCCCTCTTCCAGCTCATCCAGACTATCCTCTACTCGATCACGTTCAATCCACCATTCTACAACAATTCGATCTGATGGCAGCCCCTCGTTAAAATCATCTTGGAGCGCACCATAATAATCATTTTCATACTGATAACTAAAAGCATTCAGCTTCAAAAACGACAAATTAGCCATGCGTGCTTCCAATGGTTCAAATAGCCAACGCACTAGCTTAAACCCATGATCCTTGGCATATTCCTGTTGTGCGTGCTTTAATAATTCTCCTACACCTTGTTCACGATATGTTTTTTCCACTCCAATCATGTGTGAGTGCAAATACATTATCCCTTCTCGATAACCTACAAAACAATAGTTAAAGCCAATAAGCTTTTCCTCTAAATAAGCTCCTAGTACTAGTCCACCATTTTGTACAACTGCCAATAATTGATGTGAGGGGATAGCCTGAGTTCCCCAAATCTCCGCATTTAAACTCTGCACTTCTGCAACCTCAGTAGGTGTCATTATTTTTTGAATTCGCACTCTTTCTAACATTATGCTGATGCCTCCTTTGTATTCCCCGACTCCAAAGCTAACAATACAGCTCTTGTCAGGATTTCAACTCCCGTTACAAGTCTCGCCTGTTTAAATCTCATCTTTGGATGGTGTAGCCCTGGTGTTAATCCACAGCCTAAACCTAACATACTTGTTTTTATATGGGGTCGTTGCACTGCATAGTGATGAAAATCCTCTCCCCCCGGTGTACGAACTGGTTTTCTTAAATTCGACAATCCGGTCGCTTTGACGATCGCCTGTTCCATAATGTATTGAGCAGTAGTGTCTACCTCAGCCGCGACTATATTCGCAACCGTTCTTAATTCAATTTGTACTTTATGCAAGATTTTAGAGGAATCAATCACTCGCTTTACACCTTGAGCAAGTGCATCCATGACATCATTTTGCTGTGCGCGAATATCGATCGTGAAGGACGCATTTCCCGGAATAATATTGCCAGAATCTCCCCCTGCATGGAATTTAGTCATCTTGATGGATACAGGAACCATTGGATCTGTATGAATCGTTCTCAAATCTTCAATAATCGTTGCTCCTACCTCAATGGCATTTACACCAAGATGTGGTCTTGCTGCATGTGCATCTTCACCAATAATTTCTCCCTCCATTAATCGTGAAGCACCATGATACAATGCAGCACAATATGTACCATCTTCAAGTTCATGCACTGGTCTTACATGGACACCGAATAAAAAGTCTAAATCATCAATAACTCCCTCCTTTAGAACAGATAAGGCGCCTGTCCCTTTTTCTTCAGCGGGCTGAAATATTACACGAATAGTACCCTTAAATGACTGGGCCTGCTCTTTCAAAAGCAATAAAGCACCAATAGCCATCGTCATATGTCCATCATGCCCACAGGAGTGATTTGCTCGAAATACACCATCTAACTCCTGCCATAATGCATCTATGTCTGTACGCAAGCCCACCTTAGGACTGCCTTTTCCTACGTCAACATAAAGCCCTGTACTGTTTTTAAAGCGTATAGGTGAAAATCCTTCATTTGTTAATAAATCAAAAATATAATTGGTAGTTTCAACCTCATGCCAGCTTACTTCTGGGTTTGCATGTAAATACGTGAAAATCTCCATTAATCTTGGCCTCAAACGATCCAATGCTTCCTTCACAGCAACCAGCTCCTTTAATTTTCATACTAGTAAGATTATTATAACTAAAATAAAATCTTTTCATAGAAGCTTATACCCATATTTAGCAAATAAAACGACAGCTAAAGCTCTAATTGTTGCAACAGCTCTTCCTATCAAGCATTTTATATCTTCTATCCCCCACTTTGTTAATTCTATCCTTCACTTCAGCTCCCCTATCAATCATTTCATTAATTCTATCCATCGCTTTTAAAATCAAAAAAAGATGTAAGTACAGCCATCGATAAACTGTACTTACATCCTTTAATTTAGTTAATACCTCGCATAGCTTTTGAAATGATTGGCGAAAGTACTAATAAAATAATCCCGATAAAAATTGATAAAGAACCTAAGAAGCCGAAATATGTGAATTCGCTTACAACTTCATATACTCTAACAAGTTGCGCATTAATTGCTTGCGCTGCAGCACTAGTTAAAAACCATAGAGACATCGTTTGTGCAGCAAAAGCCTTTGGTGCTAATTTTGTCGTAGCTGACAACCCTACTGGCGATAACAAAAGCTCTCCGACAACGACTAAAAAGAATGATAAGACTAACCACCATGGACTTACTAATGCTTCTCCGCCTGATAAATATGCCGGAATCATCATTACTAGGAATGATAGTCCTGCAAAGAATAACGAATAGGCAAATTTTCGAGGTGTAGTTGGTTGTTTATCTCCCCATTTAAGCCATAGCATCGCAAATAACGGAGCCATTGTAATAACGAATAATGGGTTTAATGACTGGAACCATGAAGATTGAATGTGAAAACCACCAATATTCAACTGTGTACGTGAATCTGCATACGTTGCTAAAATAGTAGCACCTTGTTCCTGAATTGCCCAAAACATAACAGCAGATAAAAACAGCGGAATATAGGCAAGTAGACGAGATTTCTCATCCTGTGTAGTTTTTTTACTACGATACATAAAGATAAAGAACAGCGTTGGAATAATAATCCCTAAAGCTGTAATGATTAAACTGAATACATTCATTGTCAGTACGCCCGTTTTAATACCGATTGCACCTAAAATGATAATAACTAATGTAGCTATACCGAATTGTGTAAAGACTTTTTTACGCTCTTCTGGCTTTAAAGGATTATTGACTTGTAAGCCTGCTAATCCTAAATATTTTTTCTCTGTTAATTTGTAAACAATTAAACCAATTAGCATACCTAACCCTGCAAATCCGAAGCCCAGGTGGAAACTAAATTTTTGTCCAATTGTTCCGACAATAAATGGTGCAATGAATGCCCCCATATTAATACCCATATAGAAAATTGAAAACCCTGCATCACGACGGCTATCTGTTTCAGCATAAATATCACCAACGATACTTGAAACGTTTGGCTTTAATAAACCTGTCCCCATAACAATAAAGGCCATTGAAGTAAATAACATGCCTATACCACCAGGTAAAGCTAGCAGTAAATGACCGATCATGATTAACACGCCACCATAAAAGATCGTTTTACGTGTACCTAACAATCGATCGGCAATCCAGCCTCCAATGATTCCTGACATATACACGAGTGACCCATAAATCGCCATAATAGAGTTTGCTGTTCCACGATCTAAACCAAGTCCGCCTTGATTCAATTCATAATACATAAAGAAAATCAGAATCGCTCGCATACCATAGTAGGAGAATCGTTCCCAAAATTCTGTAAAAAATAATGTAAAGAGCCCTTTAGGATGTCCAACAAAGCCATTTTGAGGGACGGATTTTACAATTTCATCTTTAGTAGACATAACAATTACCCTCTCCCAATTTCATTATTCAATAAAAATATTATTACCCATTCTCATGGATAAAAAACTTTGTTTCAACATACTAAAGTGTTTTAAAAACTTTATCAAGAGTTATAAAAAATGTTGAAATTTTATCATTTTTCTATAAATTATGACTTAATTTTATATAATAATATCAAATCCTTTGATATATCTAAGTTTTCTCACTCTTTCACCACAATGTAATCACTAATGAACATTAAATTATTCTAAAATACTTTATAGTCAGATTATTTATAGTATTAACATATACGCTAGGATTATCCACAAAGGCTTTCAAACGCGCCATGAAAAAAAAGCATGCTAGAAATTCATCTAGCATGCTTTTAAATCAGGAAATTACATATCCCTCATATTTCGTATAATCAGCTTCCTTGACTTCGAGAGTGAGCAGTGTGCCATTTTCTTCATATTCTGTGTCATAAACAGAAGCATGCTCATTTAAATAGGACACAATAGTTCCTTGTTCATAGGGTATGAGCATTTTACACGTCACATAGTTAGCAAATATATGTTGACGTATCAATTGTAGTAATTCTTCCAAACCTACTCCCTGCTTTGCAGAGATCCAAATATTATCTCCACTTACAACAGGGTATGGAACGTTTGCCAAATCAGCTTTATTGTAAACATAAATAGTTGGTATTCCTTCAACACCTACTGCTTTAAGTGTTTCATTCGTTACATCCATCATAAAACCATGCTCAGCATTTGACACATCTACAACATGCAGTAACAAATCCGCATCACGAGCTTCCTCTAGCGTAGAACGGAATGCCTTTACTAAATGATGTGGTAATTTACTAACAAATCCAACTGTATCCGTTAATAAAAAACTCTTTTTATCAGGTAGTTCTATTTGGCGGACAGATGTTTCGAGTGTGGCAAATAGCATATCCTTTTCAAACACTTGTTTATGATCTTCCTGCCCGATTTTAGCAAGCAGTTGATTCATAATAGTGGACTTACCAGCATTCGTATAGCCAACAATAGAAACGACAGGGACGGCATTTTTGCGTCGTTGTTTACGCTGTGTTTCTCGTTGTTCCTTTACTTGCTCTAGCTCTTTCTTAATTTTGGCAATTTGATCCTCGATTTTTCGACGGTCCAGCTCTAGCTTTGTTTCCCCAGCTCCACGGTTTTTAAAGCCGCCACCTGTGCCTCCTCCTTGACGGCTCAAAGAGGCGTGCAAGCCAACTAATCGAGGCAGCATATATTGTAACTGCGCTAACTCTACTTGTAGCTGTGATTCTCGTGTTTTAGCTCGACGTCCAAAAATATCTAAAATCAACATCGTCCGATCTATGACCTTTGTCTCCAAATCACGCTCTAAATTACGAATTTGTGAAGGAGACAATTCATCATTGAAAATGATTAGATTGGCCTTTGCTTCATCATAAAAGTTTTTTATTTCTTGAATTTTGCCTGTACCCACATAATGAGATGGCGTAATACGCTCTAAATTTTGAGTAACAACCCCTACTACCTCCACATTTAAAGCTTCTGCTAAATTTTTTAGCTCCTCCACCGAATAATCAAAATGCTCATCATTTCGTAAATTGACGCCAACTAATATGGCCTTTTCTAACAATATATCGACATCCTTGATTCTATTCATCCACAATCCTCCCACCAATACTTGGTGTTTCTTACGACAAATTTTCTTCATCTTACCATATAATGCCCTAAATCGTGCCGTTTAAAAGTTGATTTTTCATAGTGTTGAAAAACTAAATGGTTAAGGGACTCTTTGTGAACACTACTAAGTCAAATGAAGGTGATTTCCGTTCCAGTCTACTCGCGAGTGACGAGCCGCTTCCTGCGCTGACGCTCCGTGCAGGGTCTCGTCTGTCTCAACGTGAGTGAAGCGGCTCATCTGACACTCGCAGGAAAGCACTCAGTCGGAACGGAGATCAGCCCCTCGTTTCGAAAAAGGGCTATACTTTTTTTATTTGTCACCTTGATGTCATTGACATAATAGTGTTCCAACAACATGAAAATGCGCCCTCCTGTAAAAGGCGCATTTTATTTATTTCTCTTCCTTTAACAATTTTTCCGTACGTTCAAATTCTTCTTCTATTTCTTTATTCGGTCTATATGTCACAATACTGACAATTACAGCAACGATTAAACAAACAACGAAGCCTGGTACAATCTCATACAGTGCATCAGCTAAAACTTTAATCTTACCCCAAATAAAGGCTGTTACAGCTCCTGTTATCATCCCACTGAGTGCCCCTATATTTGTGAGCTTTCTCCAATATAATGACAATAGTATGATTGGACCAAATGCGGCACCAAAGCCGGCCCATGCGAAGCCAACTAAGTCTAATATAGATCTGTCTGGATTCCAGGCTAAAATGGCTGCTATAATGGCTACAACTAATACAGCGATACGCCCAACGAATACATAATGCTTATCGTCTGCTGTTTTATTAAATAATGCTTTATAAATATCTTCTACAAGTGCTGAAGAAGTAACAATTAATTGCGATGAAATTGTACTCATTACCGCAGCTAATATGGCTGCTAGCATAATCCCTGCAATAAAGGGATGGAATAAAATTTGACCAAGCACAATAAATACCGTTTCAGCATCCTTTAACTCACTTGCATTTTGTTCAAAATAGGCTACACCAACCAATGCTGTCCCAATTGCACCAAATAGACTAAGCATCATCCAGCCAATACCAATACGTCGAGCCTGCTTCGTCTCCTTCACTGAGCTGATTGCCATAAAACGAACAATAATATGTGGCTGTCCAAAATAGCCTAATCCCCATGCGATGGAAGATATAATTCCTGCTGCTGTTGCAGTAGCTGGCAATATATTTAAGTGCTCAGGATTAACTGCCTTAATAGAGGCTATCGTATCCCCTATACCACCCGTTAAAAACAAACCAAATAATGGTACAGTTACAAGTGCAAAAAACATTATAAGTCCTTGTAAAAAATCGGTATAACTAACCGCTAAAAAACCACCGAATAGTGTATACGCCACAACAACTGCTGACACAATTAATAACCCCGTATGATAGTCATAGCCGAATGAACTATCAAAAAATTTGCCTCCTGCTACCATTCCCGATGATACATAAAATGTAAAAAAGATTAAAATAATAATACCAGATGCAATTCTTATCAACTTTGTATTGTCACGTAAACGATTATCCAAATAGCTTGGAATGGTGATGGAGTCATTCGTTACCTGTGTATAAACACGCAGTCGTGGTGCAACAACTAACCAGTTCAAATAGGCTCCTATGGTTAACCCAACCGCAATCCAAGCTTCCACCAAGCCTGATAAATATATGGCTCCTGGCAAACCCATTAAGAGCCAGCCAGACATATCCGCCGCTCCCGCACTAAGGGCTGTTACAGCCGGGCCAAGTGATCGACCACCAAGCATATAATCTGTTAAATTAGATGTTTTAACAAATGCATACCAGCCAATTCCTAGCATCGCGACCATGTAAATAACAATCGCCAGTAATTGATACATGTTAGCTGACATATTTTCTCCTCCTTGTCGCTTTTTCAACTATTCCGCTTAAATATACCATAAATATACTTTTATACCTATATTTTGTATAATCATTAAAGTATCATCGCTCTATATAAACTGTGTTAAACTAGTGCCATCTATTACAGAATAAAGAAGGCGAAAAAGTATGATATTTGAAGAAATGAAAACTCAACTGACAGAGAGAATTTTACAACAGCAACTTGTTACCGCGACCATTAGTCAACCACGAATGAAATCAAATGAAGTTAAGCGCATCAAGCTAAAGCCTATTTTGCTTAAGGATGTTTATCATATACAAATTGAATACCAATTTGAACGAATTTTAAAACATGAAAATGTCCTTCTAGAAGATTTTCCAGAAAGGCTTGCATTATTTTTTGATGATTACCGTCAAGCGCATATTGATTTTATAGACGAAAAAGTACAAATCCAACTATCCAAAAAGAATAAAGTACTATGGAAATCCGATAAAGCAGTCGCCCCCAAGCAAATTAATTTAGCGCATAATCGCCAAAAAAACTATCTTCTTAAAGAGGATCAACCATATCCATTTTTAATTCGTCTTGGTGTGCAAACAGAAGAAGGAAAAGTTAAAAAACAAAAATATGATAAATTTAAACAAATTAATCGCTTCATTGAATTTATTGATGATGCCCTTGCTTATTTACCAAAGGATCGTCAGGTTCGTATCTTAGATTTTGGCTCAGGAAAGTCCTATCTAACCTTTGCGCTTTACCATTATTTAAAAGTTGAAAAGGGTTTAGATATTCGTGTTACAGGCTTAGATTTAAAAAAAGAAGTAATTGAAGAATGCTCCAAAATCGCAACTGATTTAGGTTACGAGCAGCTTGAGTTTTTAGTAGGGGATATTAACGATTATAATAGTGAGTCAAATGTAGATATGGTAGTGACATTACACGCATGTGATGTTGCTACAGATATGGCATTAGCACGTGCTGTGAAATGGGGAGCAAGGGTTATCTTAAGCGTTCCTTGCTGTCAGCATGAGTTAAATCGCCAATTAAATACACCAGCACTTGACATCATGCTTCAGCACGGGCTTGTACGTGAACGATTTGCCGCACTTGCTACCGATGCTATTCGAGCTGAAATTTTATCTCTTGTTGGCTATGAGGCACAATTGCTGGAGTTTATCGACATGGAAAATACACCAAAAAACATTCTTATCCGTGCTTATCACACAGGTAAAAAACCGAGCTCTGAGCAGCGTACCCGTTACGATAATTTTTTAACCTCGCTAAATGCCCAGCCATTCTTAGCAAAGGAGTTAGAAACATATCTGTAAGTTTTTTGTATTTGTAAGGGAAAAAGGCGGCCCAAAACATTTGGATCGCCTTCTCTATTATAGTTCTTGTCGTAACGCTTGGATTACATCGATTTTAGTAGCTTTACGGGCTGGACGATAGCCTGAAATCATAGCCACTCCAATACTGATAGCTGCTGCAATAACAACAAGCTGCCAAGGGATCAAGGAAAATGTAATATCGTTATTTCTAAAACCTTCTTCACCTGTTGCAGCCTGTAAAATTAATGGTAATGCGGCATTAGCTACGAAGCTAATAGCATATGATATTATTACTGCGATAACAGTACCGAGGATACCAATGAACGTACTTTCCATTAAAAATAATCGTTGAATAAGCTTAGGACTTGCGCCAATAGCCTTTAACACACCAATTTCACGAGTACGCTCTGTTACTGCCATTGTCATTGTATTGAAAATACCGATTGATGCAATTAACACAGCAATTGTGCCAACAAATATAAGACCTATTTTTAGCACAAGGAAAAATACATTCATTTGATCTAATTGTTCAGTAATGGAATACACGCTATAACCTTTATCTTTAAGCTTATCTAATATAGGCTTCACATTTTCTAACGTATCAGCGAAAATATTAAATTCTGAATAAAACATTTCATCCTCTTTAACATCCGTTGCTGAAGCAAAATTAGAGGTTAAAGCTGGCTTTTGTTTTATATCCATATAAACAACGTTATTAATCATCCAATCATAGGTAGGTTCCTTCATCACACCCACAATTGTATAGTTCATTTTCTCTGTCTCTTTAGCTGCACTAATGTTAGGAGCTAATGACAGTTCGATTTCTTTGCCAATTAAAGATTCCTTATACCCTTCTTTTTTACCATCGTAATATGTGCCTTCTGCATCGGCCTTTTTATTTTTTTCTTCAATAATTTTGCGCTCAGCATCATTTAATAAGGTTTGAGCAAAATGATAGCCGACTATGATTTCATTTGGCTTAGATGGATACTTCCCTTCTGCAAGCTTGCCATTTACTTGCTCAAAATCCTGCATATTCGCAACATAGAGATTAGAGCTTGTATCCCTTCCATCAAAAAATGAATGTGCAGATGCATTCACTGTAATTGTTTCAAGTACGGTTTCTACGTGCTCAATTCCTTTTATTTCCTGTATTTGTTCGTCCGTAAACTGCTCATTACCGAACACTTGAATTTTCGTTACTTTTTCATTTGATAGTATTTCATTGCGTAATGAATCCTGTAGACCAAATCCAACAGATGCAAGGACAATTAAAAATGCACAGCCCATTGTTGCTGCTAACACTGTCATAAAGACACGTAGCTTATTTTTCTTGATATGTTGTGTAACAAAATCGAGTTGATCTTTAAATAACATATTATGCTTCCTCCTTAACAAGTTCCCCATCATACATACGGAAACGTCGATGCGCAATGGTTGCTACTTCTTCATCGTGAGTAATGATGACAAATGTTAAACCAAGCTCACGATTTAAGCTTTGAATAAGTAGCAAAATATCTTGTTCAGTTTCTGAATCAAGACTCCCTGTGGGTTCATCTGCCAACAGTATAGGTGGATTAGTTATCAAGGCTCTAGCAATACTAACACGCTGTTGCTGTCCACCAGACAATTCATTTGGATAATGGTCTGATACCTCTGATAGGCCAACCTTGTCCATTATTTTTTTGACCTTTTCTTTTCGCACAGCTTTCCCAACACCCTGTAATTTTAATGGAAGCTCAATATTTTCAGATGCTGATAAACCAGGCATGAGTTGAAAGTTTTGGAAAATAAAGCCGAATTGTTCCAAACGAAAAGCTGCACTTTCTGTTTCTGTAAGATGAGCCGTTTCTTTTCCATTGATTTTGATGGATCCTTGCTCAGATTTCATGAAACCTGCTAAAACTTGTAATAAAGTTGATTTTCCAGAGCCACTTTTGCCGACAATCGCAACAATCTCTCCTTGCTTTACCTCAAAGTTAACTCCTTTCAATACGGGAATTTGTTTTTCCTTCCCTTTTTTCCCTATTAAAAATGTATGTTGTAAGTTCTCGACTTGAATCATTTTCCTTTAACGCCCCTTTCTCATTCTTTCTCTATTGTAGAAAAGAATTCTTAAAAAAGTTAAAGGATAAAAATGAAGATATTCTTAAGAAAAAGGGCACACTTAATAAAAAGTAATTCTTTACATTATCTTTACAATTTATATTGAATGACTGAGAACTTTTTGGCTATTTCACTCTTTGCAAATCCCCTATTTAAAGCTCTTTTAATACTATTTCAAGCTTCCACATGATATTTTGTGAACAATTTGTATATTACAAGAATGTAAAGTTTTATGTAGAATGTATGAATTTTATGTAGATAAATTAAAGATTTTGTTATGATAGTAAAGTTTAGAGATCGATTAATTTATTTATATCCAGGAGGATTCGATTTGCATGCTTAACTCAAAAAAACAAGACCCTTTCTTTATTGCCTTGCATAAAATTGCTGAAAATATGAGAGAGGCCGTACATTACGCAAATGATTTTCGTATCAACAGTGTAGCTGACCTGAAAGAGATTAGCATTACTATGAAAAATTACGAAACGGCTGGCGATAAGCTCATTCACGATCTAATCGTAATGCTAAATAAATCATTTATGACACCTATCGAGCGTGAAGACATCTTAGAATTTGCGATTCGTATGGATGATGTATTAGATGGTACGGAGCATTGTATCGCTCATTTTGAAATGTTCTCCCTAACAGAAGTCGATGAATCAATGCGCATCTTCTTAGGCTACATCTCAAAAAGTGCTGATGAAATTGTTAAAGCAACAGAAGAGTTAAAGAAAAAGAATCTGATTGGTATGCGTCCACACGCAATTCTAATTAAAGATTACGAGCGTGAGTGTGATGAGGTACAACGTTCATCCATTAAGCAATTATTTTTAAATGAAAAAGATCCAATTCGAATTATTAAATTTAAAGATATATACGAACAATTAGAAGATATCGCAGATTATTGCCAAAATGTTGCCAACACAATGGAAACAATTATCATGCGTAACGCGTAATTAGGAGATGGGCACTTACAATGAACACAATCATTATACTAACCGTACTGGTCGTCATCTTTGCCCTAACATTTGACTTTATCAATGGCTTCCATGATACAGCAAATGCTATCGCAACTTCGGTTTCCACTAGAGCATTGCCACCACGAGCAGCCATATTAATGGCAGCGACGATGAATTTTATCGGAGCTATTACTTTTGTTGGTGTGGCAAAGGCCCTTACAAAAGACATTGTAGATCCATTCTCTTTAAATGCCTTTCAAGGAGACACAACAGGCTCAATTGTTATTTTAGCCGCATTAATTTCGGCAATTATTTGGAATTTACTAACATGGTATTTCGGGATTCCTTCTAGTTCATCACACACATTGATCGGTTCCATTGCAGGAGCTGCTGTGGCATCTGCTGGTTTCAGTGTTTTAAACTATGGCGGCTTTACTAAAATCATTATGGCGTTAGTGATTTCACCGCTCCTTGCTATCTGTGCCGGTTTTCTGATGATGACACTATTTAAATTATTATTTAAAAATTTAAATTTATATCGTACAAATAAAGGATTCCGTACAATGCAAATTTTCACAGCAGCTATTCAATCATTTACGCACGGTACAAACGACGCCCAAAAAGCAATGGGGATTATGACCATGGCGTTAATCGCTGGGGGCTTGCATACAGGAGATGAAATTCCTTTTTGGATACGTGCTGCCGCAGCAACTGCAATGGGTCTTGGTACCTCTATAGGCGGTTATAAAATTATTAAAACAGTCGGCGGTAAAATTATGAAAATCCGCCCTGTAAACGGAGTAGCTGCAGACTTAGCTTCTGCCTCTGTAATTTTCGGTGCGACTTTAATCCATCTGCCAGTATCAACAACACACGTTATTTCTTCTTCAATTATGGGTGTAGGTTCTGCACAACGTGTACGTGGTGTAAACTGGGGAATGGCTCGTAAAATAGTCACTACTTGGATTATTACAATGCCAATTTCTGCAGTAATGGCTGCTGTTATTTACTTCTTATTATCATTATTCTTTTAAAATACATCTAAGACTCCTGTTCAATTAGTGGGCAGGAGTCTTAACATTGTCACACGACAAATTGTGACACATCCTTTACACTATTTGAAAAGGGGGATGCTACACGACTATGAAAACTTTATCAGCTTTTATAACAGCACATGCTAAAGCTATCGTAGCTATTTGGCTAGTAATTTTTATTGCTATGGCTGTGTTTGCCATACAACTTCCAAGTAAGTTGCAAGGAGATGGTTTTTTTGTGGAAGGAGATCATACCTATGTCACAAAAGAGCTAGCCAAAAATTTTGATTTACCTTCAGAGACTATTTTGGTTGTTTTTGATCCAGCTAAGGATAAAGAAATTCAAGATACTTTGAAAAAGTTAGATAACATTAAGGAAATCCACTCCATTCAGTCACCGCTCGATGATGCCTCTTTACAAAAGAATGGCATTGCCTATGCTATGATTCATCTAAAAAATGATGTTGATAATCTAACTGATATTGTGAAGGATATTCGTTCTTTAATTGAAAAAGATGGCGTGACTGTAACAGGTGGACCTGTTATTTCGGCAGATATTAATACAGCAAGTCAAAAGGATTTAGCATCAGCAGAAGCAATAGGCTTGCCGATTGCCATTATAGTCCTATTACTCGCATTTGGAACTGTTGTAGCCTCTGTACTACCAATTATTATTGGGGTTGTTACAGTTGTAACTGCGTTTGGCGTTATGACATTGCTTAGCGGTAATGTTAATTTATCAATCTTTGTATTAAATATTGTACCGATGCTTGGACTAGCATTAAGTATTGACTTTGCCCTATTGTTTATTAACCGTTATCGTGAAGAACGTGCCCATACATCTATCCCTGAGGCCATACAAATCGCTATACAAACCGCTGGAAGATCTATTATTTTTTCTGCCGTTTGTGTGATGATTGGTTTGGGCGCAATGATAGTCATTGGCGTTGAAATATTCCATAATATTGCATTAGGTGGCACTATTGTGGTATTACTGGCAGTGCTTTCTGGCCTTACGCTACTACCTGCTACGATGATGCTATTAGGAGATCGTCTAAATAAATGGCGTTTAATACGCGTTAAGCCTGGTGGAGCAAATCGCTGGCGTGGCTTTGCAGGCTTTGTTATGAAATATCCAGTCACGATTGTTATTGTCGCACTACTACTATTAGGCATTGGCATGATTCCATTGAAGGATATCCAACTTAAAATACCTCAGGTGGACTCATTACCGACTAAATATGATGCACGTACTGCCTATGATAAATTAGATGATACATTTGGGCTTGGCGAAACCTCAACATTATACTTGCTTGCTGAACGAAAGGAAGGCTGGGAGGATAATGAGGCAAGAGAGCTTATATATACTATTCAGGAAAAACTACTTGCTGATCCATTAGTGACAAATGTGTCAACCATTTATACAGCTGCTAAAATTAAAACACCTGAGGAGCTAAATGCTTCCTTAGAAATTCCACAGGTAGCAGAACAATTACAGCCCGTTCTAAGTACGTTTACTAAAGAAACTCAGTTATTTATCCCAATTACATTAGATGCAGCCGGTTCTTCATCTACTGCCCAAAAATTCGCTAGAGCTTGGAAAGATAAGAATCTAGGTGTCGATTTTGCACTCGGAGGGCAGGCAAAGTTCAATCAAGAAATCTTTGATGAAATTGCCAATAAAATTGTATTGGCTATATCTATTATTCTCATTTCGACATTCTTTATTTTAATGCTCGCTTTCCGATCCGTGTTAATTCCATTAAAGGCAATTATTATGAATATTATTGGTCTTTCTTCTGCCTTCGGAATTCTCGTCTATATTTTCCAATATGGACATTTTGGTATCGATGCTGGTTCAATTGTCCTGATTATTCCAGTTATTGTTTTCTGTCTTGTGTTCGGCTTAAGTATGGACTATGAAGTTTTTTTAATTTCACGTATCCAAGAGGAATATTTAAAAGGGGCAGATAATACACGCGCCACAATTGATGGACTTACTTCTACCAGCCGTATTATTACATCAGCTGCCCTTATTATGATTGTTATTACAGGTGCCTTTGCCTTCACGGATGTGATGCCTGTTAAGCAAATTGGTGTAGGTATAGCCATTGCCGTTGCTATCGATGCAACCATTATCCGTCTCATGCTCGTACCTAGCCTTATGAAGCTGTTTGGTGATTGGAACTGGTGGCTACCCTTTGCTAGAAAAAATAAATAATAGTTATAAAAAATCCGCTTCCTTTTAAAGGCTGCGGATTTTTCCTATTATGCATAAATATTGTTATACCATTCTTTTGCTGCTACTACCTCAGGCATAGTTAGCTGGTGGCCAAAATTAAACCATTTAGTCATCACATTTGCACCCGCTGAAGTTAAAAGTGTCTCTAAATCCTCTGATTCCTGCGCAGTACACATCGGATCATTCGTACCAGCACTGATAAAGACAGGAATAGATGAAAGCTTCGGTAGTTCTATACCTCGTCTTGGTACCATCGGATGATGTAAAATAGCACCTGCTAAAGCATCCTCATAATGGAATAATAGGCTTGCTGCAATATTTGCACCATTTGAATAGCCAATAGCTACAACTCGGCTGCGATCAAATTCATGCTGCTGTGCTGCCTCTGATAAAAAGTCATATAATTCCTTTGTACGGAAGATTAAATCCTCTATATCAAAAACACCCTCCGCTAAACGACGAAAGAAGCGAGGCATGCCATTCTCTAACACATTCCCGCGAACGCTTAAAATGCTTGCAGTTTCATCAATTTCCTTTGCAAGACCAATTAGGCTTTCTTCATTCCCACCTGTACCATGTAATAACAACAATACAGGCTTTGTTTCATCTGTTCCTTTATAAAAAACGTGCTGCATAAACAGTCCACCTCTCAATTATCTTGAATTCGAGATAATTGTAGCCTGTGGTAAAATTAAATTCAAGCTCTTTGACTTATTTATTTCACGATTTTCACTATTTGGCTGTTCCTCGTGGTCTTTATAAAATTTAGTAATCGTGAAAACTGAAAATAAACATGCCGCTATAACAACTACAATAACGATTCCCACTAATTTTTTCCCATTCATCGACCATGTTCCCCCGAACTACTTATTTCTTTGTACGAAAGCCTTCTTCTAGTAAATATTCTTTCGCAGCATCATACGTACCAAAAGCTTCCTCTAAATTTTCTCCATGATAGACATTCCAAGAGCGTTGCTCAAAGGCCAGCTTTAATTGTACATTGTCTCTGCTTTGCCATATCTCAACAATCGGCTCTTGTTCGTCTTCTTCCTCTGATAAATATTGAATAGCATCTTCAATAATTTCACGAAGTTGTTGCTCATCATAATCACGAATATTCACTAAACCTTTATCATTCGCCTCTGCCTCATAACGCAATAAATCTCCAACAAAGACAAAGCCGTTGCCATTTGGATGAAGCTTTTCTACAACAATGGTCTTTTCATAAAGGCTGTCCATAAAATGATAATTTAAGCGCTTTAAGGAAACCTCTTTCTTTGTAAGCCCAGAAAATGATTCGATGATTATTTGTTTTTGTTCAAATGTTAGCATATAAAAATGCTCCTTTTCTATACAATCTCCCTACAGTATAACTTATTTTTTCTGTTATAACGAAGTAAAATAGGACAAGCACTATTAATGGCTTGTCCTACAATATTTATGTTGTTTTATTAAACATTTTATCTTTTACAAACTGAATAACATGTGCTACGTATAGTTCTCTATATGGAACAAACTGTGCAGTACTAACTGGACGCACAATTTTTGCTCGTTGACCGTCAGGGAAGTATTCATAGCCTTCAATATTAAGAGTGGCTGTTTTTCCTAAAAAGAAGGCCTCTGCCTCATTTAAATCGGCTCTCACAACTCCTGACACTTCCTCATATTGAAGATCAAAAGAATCCCAATCATGTTTGAATGGATATATGTAAACATGGCAAAATTCATTGTCGATCATATTTTTCGAAACTATACTACAGGATGTCATGCCCATTTTTACAACATCATCTACATTGATAGCAAGACCCAGCTCTTCCTTTACTTCACGAATTCCTGATTCAACTGTCTCAACGGCTAATAAATGCCCAGCTGCTGTTATATCCAACAAGCCTGGATAGTCCTTTTTTTGTGCACTACGGATTTGAAAATAGATATAGTTCTCATTGACAAGCCAACAGTGGAATGTTTCATGCCAGAGCCCTTTTTCATGCACCTCAGCTCTCGTTGCTGTCCCAATTTGTTCATGCTGCTCATTAAAAACCTTCACAATTTCTTGTTCCATTTTTTCGACTCCTATACTGACTTCGTAGCCCTTTTCTTAATTGCGTTACGTTGATCATAAATATTGGATACGATAACCTTTAATACGGCATAAAATGGCACAGCAATAATAATTCCGATAAAGCCCGCAATATTACCTGCTGCTAAAATTATCGTAATAACTGTTAAAGGATGTATATCTAGTGTTTTTCCCATAACATTTGGTGTTATAAAGTTACTATCAATTTGCTGCGCAACTAGTGTTACAACTGATACCCATATTACAAGAACTGGATCCTGTATTACTGCAACAATTAAAGCTGGTGTAAAGGCAATCCAAGGTCCAATAAACGGAATCATATTCATAAAGAAAGCGAATATGACAAGGAGCAACGAATACTCTAAACCAATAATTAAATATCCAACGTACATAATAAGCGCTAATAAAAAGCTAATTTGCAGTTGTCCTTGAATATAGCTACGTAGAACATCATCAATTTCACTTAACGTTTTTTTAATCCATTCACGACGTTCACCACTGAAATATTTATATATCGAAGGCGCAAATTTTTCGTGATCCTTCAACATAAAAATAAAGAAGAATGGAATTAAAATAGCTAATAAGGAGACAGACACTATAGATTGTAAGAAGGAGACAAGCCCTTTACTCGCAACCACAGCAATATCCTGCACAGAATTTGCCATCTTATCAATAATATCTTTTAACTGTGTTGGGAAGTTATCCTTATTTTGCAACAGATAGTCCGTTGCATCTTGAATACTCATACTAATACTTGCACTTATATTCGCACTAATCATAGGTGCATTCTTTACTAATTTATTGACCTGCTCTGCAATCGGATTTCCTACAATCCATCCAAAGATACCTGCAATAGCAATCAATCCTATAATAATTGTTAATATACTTGCCCACCGCGGGAATTTACGTTTTTCCAAAAATCGCTGAATTGGCTCTGTCACGTAGTATAAAACACCACCAAGTAATAGAGGCACAAAAATCGCTTTTAATAGGATGACTAGCGGTGAAAAAATCCATTGAATCTCCACAAAATATTTAATGATTAGTAGTGTTAATAATATCCCTACGCCTACTTGAAACCAAACTTTTCTTGTCACTCTCATTCACTTCCTTTTTTCACAGTTACTGAAAATACTACTGATATATTAACCATTTCGCAAGTATCCTAGTATTGATTGTCAAAATAAAATTTACTATCCATTCGCAACTAAAAAATCCGCACACTTTCACAAGTATTTATCCAGTGAAAGTGTCACGAATTTAAATAGTTAATTGTATAAGATTTATAGTGCCGCGTCGTCTACAGAATTTAGGTATGCCTTAATTTCACCAATTACTGATTCAACACATCCATCCTCAAATGGCGATATTAAGCCAGCCTCTTTTACAAGCTTCGTGAAGGACATAGAACCACCTAATCCACATAAATGAATATAGTCCTTCCAAGCTTCCTCAAACTCTTCTCTTGAGCGTTTCCAGAACTGGAAGGCACAAATTTGTGCTAGCGTGTAGTCAATATAATAGAACGGGCTTGCATAAATGTGACCCTGACGCTGCCAAATTCCTCCTGCCTCAAGGTAGCTGTTATGATCATAGTCACGATGAGGTAAATAGGTTTCCTCAATTTTCTTCCATGCTGCCTTACGCTCAGCTGGAGTCATTGTTGGATTTTCGTATATAACATGTTGGAATTCATCTACCGCTACACCGTATGGTAAAAATAATAGACCGCTACTTAAATGTGTAAATTTATATTTCTCTGTATCCTCTTTAAAGAACAGCTCCATCCAAGGCCATGTGAAAAACTCCATACTCATTGAGTGAATTTCACAAGATTCAAATGTTGGCCATAAGTATTCTGGGATACCGATGTCACGGCTCGAATACACTTGGAAGGCATGTCCTGCTTCATGTGTTAATACATCTATATCACCTGAAGTACCATTAAAGTTTGAGAAGATAAATGGTGAATGATAGTTTTCGATAAATGTACAATATCCTCCGCTTTCTTTCCCCTTCTTCGCTACTAAGTCCATTAATTCATGATCAATCATGAAATTGAAGAATTCACCCGTTTCAGGTGATAACTCCTCATACATTTTTTTGCCGTTCTCAACAATCCAAGCTGGATCACCTTTTGGAGTTGCATTTCCAGATAAAAAGTTTAACGCTTCATCATAGAATTTAAAATCAGAAATACCGATACGCTTTGCCTGACGTTCATACAGCTCTGAAGCTACTGGTACAATTAAATCACGAACCTGATCTCGGAATTTCTTTACCATATCTGCATTATAATCAATACGGTTCATGCGAACATAGCCTAGTTCCACATAATTTTTATAGCCTAATTTAACGGCAATTTCATGACGTACCTTTACAAGCTCGTCATAGAGTCGATCAAATTCTTCTTCATGCTCAGCAAAAAAGCCAAAGCGTGCATCTGTTGCTGATTTACGTATTTCACGATCAGTAGACTCTGCATATGGTCCAAGCTGAGCAAGTGTTAATGTCTCCCCATTAAAATCAATCTGTGCAGAAGCTACTAGTTTATTATATTCTGATACAAGCTTGTTCTCCTTTTGCATTAAATCAATCACTATTGGTGAAAAGCCTTTAATTTGATAAGTTGCTAAGTCGAATAGCTGCTGTCCCCATTTATCCTCTAATTGTTCACGGAATGGAGAAGCAATCAATGCTTTATAATATTCTGTAGTTACCTCTTCTAGCTCGGGACCCACCTCATCGAAATAATCACGCTCCGCTTGATAAAATTCTTCATTTGTATCAATTGATGCATGAATATACACTAAATTCGCCATTGTAGCATAATCATTACTTAAAGTGTTTAATTGTTGAATGATGCTGCTTTGCTCATCCATCGTCTGCGCATGTTTAAATTGCTCAATTAAAGATAATTGCTGCTCTTTCATTTCTTCAATATTTGGACGACGATATTCATAGTCTTTAAACGTTTTCATAGAAGTCCTCACTTTCTGTCGCATCCACCGTTATATTTCTATTATATGCCAAATATCTAGTATTAAGAAACAATTTAATTGCCAATTATATATGTTTTTAATAGTGCTGCTCTTTCTCGTAGCTTTAACTTTGCTTCTACTGATTTTGGTGTTTTGGCTGCCACAACATCTACCTCTAAACCTAATGTTTCAGCTAAATATTTTGCTCGCTTTAAATGAAAATCATTTGAGACAATCGTAATATGCTTCGTTTCCTTCGGCAGTAGTTCTTTTGAAAATAGTAAATTCTCATAGGTTGATGTAGATTGATCTTCCATTATTATCCTACTAGCTTCAATGCCATTGCGTAGTAAATATTCAAGCATAACTGAAGCCTCTGCCTGATCTTCATCCGGCCCTTGTCCGCCAGAAACAATTACTTTGACATGAGGGTATTTCTTTAGATACTTCACAGCCTCTTCCAATCTATTTTTCAATGAAAGCGATGGAACGCCCCCTGGTTTTACCTTTGATCCTAGTACAATCATGTATGCGGCTTTTCCGTTCGCAGCTGGCTGAACACCTTCTTTCATCTCTTCACCCAGCCAAATATAAATGCCAATACATATGACAACGCTTAGTATTCCTAGTCTTATCACCCATTTTTTCATATTATTTTCCTCCCTTACCTTTTAATAACGTTAGGTAAAGAAAAAAGGATGCCTGTACTATGCTACGGTACAAACATCCTGTTAAATTATCTTAATATGAAGCGTTTAATCGATTCTTGTAATGCCGTTATTTCATCTGTTAAATCATTCGAAGATTCACTAACCAGTTGAATTGCACGCTGTTGCTCATCGACGGAGGCTGTTACCTCCTCTGATGCAGCAGCATTTTTCTCACTGATCATGGCAATACTTTCAATAGAGTGCATAATGTGATTTTTCGAGTTATTCAAGTATGCTACACCCTCAGTCATATCCCCAATGACTGCAATAATTTTCTCTACTGCTAATTCAATTTCCTTAAATGAGGATTCAGTAATAGCCACAGAGTCGTTTTGCTGACGAACAATTACATTTGTTTTCTTCATCTCGTCGTTTACTAAATTGGTTTCGCTTTCAATTCCCTTTAGTGTTGTTCGAACTAGTTCTGTTGCAACAGATGTTTGGTCAGCAAGCTTCCTTACCTCCTCTGCCACAACGGCAAATCCCTTACCATGTTCACCAGCTCTAGCTGCCTCAATGGATGCATTTAATGCAAGAAGATTTGTTTGATCCGAAATTTCAGTAATCGTACCGACAATCCCTTCAATTTCTCTTACCTTCTCAATTAAACTGCTGAATACTGATTGAACTGTATGAATTAATGCAGAAGATTCTTGTGATTTCTCTTTTAAACCGTTTAAGTTGACAAGCCCTTCCAGATTAGATTGTTTCATATGTTGAGAGGCGTCGAGTATTAATTCATTTTTATCATGCAGTACTTCAATCTGTTGCGCAAAATTAATAGCCGTTCGATTTGTATCCTCAGAATCTGAAGCTTGCTTTACAGCCCCTTTTGAAACCTCATTTATTGCCTTTACTATTTCATCCCCATAAGCATTTGTTTCCTCAGCCACAGATGTTAAATTAGACGACGTTGATTGAATCTCAACAATGGCTTCCTCTACATCCGTAATTAATGTTTTTAATTGATCAACCATTTCATTAAAGCCTTCATTTAGCTGCCCAATTTCATCTGAGCGTTGTAGATTTTCAATTTCAACAGTTAGATTCCCTTTAGCTACTTCACGCACACGTTTAGATAACTTTTGAACAGGTACAGCCAAATGTCTAGAGACCATTATAACAACTACTGTTCCAATAATGGCGGCTCCTAATAACGTAATGCCAATAACAAATAATAATGAATTAGCTTCCTTATTAAAGTCTTGCATATATGTACCTGATGCTATGATCCATCCCCAGTTAGGATCCTTCGCAGAATAAATAATTTTATCAGCTAATACATCTTGACCAGGCAGCTGGAATTCATACTCCGTGAAACCTCCTCCCGCAAGTGCTTTTTCTGTTACTTCACGAATAAAATATTTACCGCTGCTATCCTGATCACCCCACAGATTATCCCCTTCTCTAGTTGGATGAGTTGTTAATGTCCCCTTGTCATCTAAGACATAAATATAGCCGTACTCTCCTAAGTCTCCAGGATAATTAATCGGCCGCTTTCCTTCACTATCCTTTGGTCCGAGAAATGCCTCACGCACTCGCTCCTGTGCCTCCCCTAAAGGGATGTCCCCTTTTTCTACACTTTCATTTGCGAGCTCGATTAATTGCAAAGCAGATTCAACACTATTTTTAATAACTTGCTCCCCAATATCTTCCATACCATTTTTTGCTTTACCGTAACTAACTAAACCAATAATTAAACTAGGTATTATTAATAATGCTAGTGAAATGATAATCAGTTTCCCCTGTATCGAACGTAAAAACTTCATGCTTTGACCCCCTTTTTTTCTCGTTCAACAAATGTATTATTATATATTATGTTATGGTTTGAAAATTTTCACAATGGGTAAAACACATTTATGCACGAATTATTTGATTATTTACACAAATATGCTTATATTCATACTTTTATGCTTAACAAAAAAGCTATCTTTCTACAGGGTAAGCCCCCATTGAAAAATAGTTTTTTGACTTTTATCCTAATTTAAATGTATTGATTGCCTTTATAACTTCCTTAGATGTTCTATTGAGTTATTTTTTCAACTATTTCGACTTCATTTCTATGATATTAGGATTATCCAAGCAACTAATGCTAGTAAAGTAGCGAAAAGAGTCGGGATTGTTAGAATTATACCTATTTTCATATACTGCACCCAGCTTATTTGAATATCCTTCTGCGCCAATATATGTAGCCATAACAATGTTGCAAGTGAGCCGATGGGTGTCATTTTGGGACCTAAATTGGAGCCAATGATATTCGCATAAATTAGCCCTTCTTTTATAATCCCTGTAGCATTAGTCTCTGCAATGGCTAACGCATCAATCATGACAGTAGGTAAGTTATTCATGACAGCTGACAATATTGCGGCAGCAAACCCCATAGTAATTGTCGAGACAACTAATCCGTGTTGAACAGCATGCTCTAATAGATCTGCAAGTAACCCCGTCATCCCAACATTTTTCAAGCCATAAACCACCACATACATCCCAATAGAAAAGAACACAATATTCCATGGTGCTCCTTTCACAACCCGCTTTGTATCGACCGTATCACTTTTGCGCGCAAGCCAGAAAAAGATTGCCGCTACACCACATAAAATAAAGGATACTGGGATTGTTAAAAGCTCACTTGTAAAGAAACCAAGTAATAGAATAGCTATCACATACCAAGAAAGTGAAAATAATTTTTGATCACGAATTGCTAGTTTCGGGTTTTCAACTGCCTCTAATGAATAGACTTTGGGAATTGAACGATGAAAAACTATATAAAGTACAATAATGCTTATCAATAAAGAAATAATATTTGGTAGAAACATATGAAGGGCATACTCCATAAAACCTATATCAAAATAATCTGCTGACACAATGTTTGTTAAATTACTAATAACTAAGGGTAATGAAGTGGTGTCTGCTATAAAGCCACTCGCAATAATGAATGGAAAAATCATTTTTTCAGTTAAATGTAGCTTACGAACCATTGCTAAAACAATCGGGGTTAGTATCAATGCTGCTCCGTCATTTGCAAATAATGCTGCAACAATAGCTCCAAGGCAGGCAATATAAATAAACAACCGAATACCGCTGCCCTTAGCGAGTCGTGCCATATGTAGAGCTGCCCACTCAAAAAAACCGATTTCATCTAAAATAAGGGAGATTAAAATAATTCCAATAAATGATAATGTAGCATTCCAAACTATTCCTGTAACCTCTAAAACATCATGCCAAGTAACAATCTTTAGTACCAATGCAAGTAGAGCCCCTATACAGGCAGACCAACCTATAGATAATTGACGTGGCTGCACTATTACAAAAAATAATGTTGCTATAAATAAAACAATTGCTAAAAAAGTTTGCACAGGTCTCCCCCTAATTAAAAACCAGTAGCGTTTATGCTACTGGTTTTCTTAATTATTCGCCTAAATCTGCATTATGGAAAACATTTTGTACGTCTTCTAAATCTTCTAATGCATCAATTAATTTTTCGAATTTAACTATATCGTCACCTGTTAATTCTACCTCTGTTTGTGGAAGCATGGATAGCTCTGCTACAGTGAATTCCTGTACACCAGCAGCTTTTAAAGCTTCTTGTGCAGCAAAGAATTGATCTGGCTCTGCATAAATAATAACTGTATCCTCTTCTTCTAGAATATCACGTGCATCAACATCCGCTTCCATTAAAATTTCAAGAACTTCATCTGCTGACTTGCCCTCTAAACCGATTACTGCTGTAGAATCAAACATGTAAGCAACCGACCCACTTACACCCATGTTCCCATTATTTTTACCAAATGCTGCACGTACATCTGAAGCTGTACGATTAACATTATTAGTTAAAGCATCGACGATAATCATTGTGCCTGCTGGTCCGAATCCTTCATAACGTAATTCATCATAGTTTTCATCACCAGCGCCCTTTGCCTTTTCAATTGCTTTTTCAATAATATGCTTAGGAACACTGTATGTTTTTGCTCGTTCAAGAACAACTTTAAGCGCACGGTTTGATTCAGGATCTGGTTCGCCCGATTTAGCTGCCACATAAATTTCGCGTCCAAATTTTGCATAGATGCGACTTGTACTTTGGTCTTTAGACGCTTTCTTTTCTTTAATATTGTTCCACTTACGACCCATTGTTTCCACTCTCTTTCAACTTGTAAGTTTATCAAAATCATAGATGCGAAATTACACATCTGTATATGGTAATTAAATACTTATCGTATCTTTACTCTGCAAATAATAACACAAAATACGCTTACAAAGCTAGGTATACCAATGTTTAACACAAAAAATAAATTGTGAAATTTTGCGTTATTAAGGCGCCTGACCATCAATTTCCTACAGTTTTTGTTCTCCTTTGATTTTTTCTAGCAAAGCATAGCAGCCCTTTAAAACTAAATCATAGGTTTCTTGAAAATTCCCCGTATAGTATGGATCAGGTACATCTTTTTGATGGACAGTTAAATCTAAAAAACGAAAAATCTTTGGAGAATCTGGATTACCTAGCATTTCTCGAATATTGCGTATATTACTTTCATCCATACCAATAATGTAATCAAATTTTTCAAAGTCTGTCTTGTGCAATTGGCGACCTTGTATTCCTTCTATCGAGATGCCGTATTCTTTAAGCTTCTCTTGAGTTCCTTTGTGAGGAGGTTCACCAATATGCCAAGAGCTTGTAGCGGCTGAATCCACTGCTATTTTATGAGTCAAGCTCTCCTTCTCAACTAAATCACGCATAACTGCCTCCGCCATTGGTGAGCGACAAATATTACCCAAACATACAAAAAGTACATGAATCATTTTCCATATCCTCCTACAACAAAGCACCCAAAATCAAACGTGATTCTGAGTGCCTTTTTATTTGAATCTACTAACGTTCAGTGAATCTTCTCAAAATAACGGTGATTTTATCTTTTCCCTGCTGCAATGCGCTGTTCTAATTCCTCTGTTAGAGACATTAGTTCATGCTCTAATCGATGAGTAAATTCATCGCGTCCTTCTTTGCCTTTCCCTGTTACATAAAAGGGTTCACCATAAATTAGATAACCTTTTCCACGTTTAAAAACGTCACCAACATTACGCGCACCAACATAAGCAGCTGGTACAATTTGCGCTTTGGACAGCTGTGCTATTGTAATGGCACCCTGCTTTAAATCTTTTCCTTCTGTACTCCTAGTACCTGAAGGGAATATGCCCACAATTTTACCCTCTTTCAATAACTGTGAAGGAATTTTAATAACACTAGGGCCAGGATTATCACGATCAACCGGGAAGGCATTTAAACGATTAACAAGCCAGCCAAGTCCCTTCATTTCAAATAATTGCTTTTTAGCCATAAAATGAATTTCTTTAGGATACATCGCAACCCCTAGATTTAAAATATCAACATAACCTGTATGGGTACATGCAATAATATACCCACCTTCTTCTGGTAAGTTTTCTTCCCCATATACGCGAGCCTTTGAGCCCATTAATTTTAAAAATACTTTGACAACATTTGCTGCTAATTTATACACTGTTTCATTCCTACCTTATTTCAATAGTTATCCCCATTGTAATCGAAAAGACCAGTATACTGCAATTGCATAAGTTCTTTCGAAGTTATCCGCTATAACTATCTTTATTATCTATCGTCCTTCTTGTCAGAACAATTTCATCAAAGTATTGTGTATAGGCAGAATCACCTGAATAGGATAAACATAAATATTGCTTTGCACGTGTCATACCAATATAGAGACGTGAAGCTTCC
Organism: Lysinibacillus sp. FW301-JW8; assembly: GCF_058788755.1. Classification (NCBI taxonomy): domain Bacteria; kingdom Bacillati; phylum Bacillota; class Bacilli; order Caryophanales; family Bacillaceae; genus Lysinibacillus; species Lysinibacillus sp. FW301-JW8. The sequence goes on along the minus strand of NZ_JBYTBB010000006.1, from coordinate 56,683 downwards.
TGTTCTAAATCTTCCTCTAGATACCAAGGAGTATTGTCAAGATTCACGATAAATACTACTTGAAAATCCAAGCCTTTACTGCTATCAATTGTACTAATTTTGACCGATTCTTCATTGCGCTCAAATGCACGTTTGCTGTCAGCTGATTCTGCAATCCAATAATACGGAATATTTATTTCCCGTAGCTTCTGCTGTAAAATGGCTACATAATCCTGTCCCTTACTCTTTCGTACCCTGTATAAAATAAGGATTTCATGATATGGAATTTTCTTTTCAATATGCAATTTTCGAATTTGTAATGCTACAATTTGAGCCTCTTCAAAGAAATTATTGCGACGAATTATTGCTGGTTCTTCTCCTTTACGTCTTGTACTTTGCGGGGCAATAATTTCGCCCTCCATCTCCTTTGACACAACCTTATTTTTAAGTACTGAGAAATGTTGATAAAAATCCCAGGCAAACTTCACAATTTGAGCTGTATTACGATAATTAATACTTAATACTCTTGATCGACCCTGGAAGCTTAAACCTGTATCTTGAATATAAGAGCGCGCTCGTTTATATATTGATTGGGCACGGTCCTCAACTAAGAGTAGTGACATGGTATCAGGATTTAATAAATTTGCCACTAGTTTAAACCATTCACCTTCAAAATCCTGCCCCTCATCAATCATAATAGCATCGTATTTTGGTAAGATAGCTTCTCCATTCTCTAGCTTTTCTAGTAAAAGTGGTATTCTTTCTTCAGAAGTTTTTAAATCCTTTCTTAAAAATGCATGAAAATTGCGGACTTGTATTTGATGTGATTTCTCTTGGAAGCCATCTGTTCCTTGAGAAAAATCAAAATCAAACAAACTATCAGGGGTGTGCATCATATGAAAAATCATTTGCTCTATTGCCCTAGCGAGAGAAATATTGTAGCACAAAATCAGTATTTTCCAATCAGGATGCTGCTTAGCTAAAATTTTGGCTCTAGCTGCCAAAATTAAGGTTTTACCACTCCCAGCCACTCCACGGATTAGTCGATTTTTATCTCCAATCTGCTTTGCTAATTTTTCCTGATGTAAATCCATTGTTTTTATATCATGCAATGACAGCAATAATTGATCTTGATAAGGGACAGGTGCTTTAAATTCCGCACTTATTCTGACCTCTGGGAATAGGTGATAGCGTATTCTATTGATATCCTCTGGAGATAGTGGTTCTTTTAATCGGAATGGCATACTGAACATATCTATAATCTTTTCAAAGAGATTTTCCTCTGAAAAACCTTCATAGTCTGGATCAATTTCATCTCTAGTTAAACAGAAGTTGGGCTCCACTATACTATAAAGATCATGTTCAATAAAATCACTTTGTGTCATTCTTGTAAATACTGCACCTGCTCCACATGGGAATTTAAGTTTAAATTGATATTTACCTTCCAACTGTACAAGACCTTTATCCTTTTTAAGTGCATCACATATATGGAACATATAGTCTTTTGCTTGCTTATATGGACTTTTTACCGTTGTTTGATTCCCTTTAGCAGAACGAATCATCCAAGTATCCTGGTTTACATGCAATAAGGTATGCTTAGTGTAATCCTTCACCTCAAGTACAATTAACCCTAAATCAGGACCTAAAATAACAAAATCCGGTCTTCTACCTAAAATTTCAGGCTCATAGTAAACAATATAATCATCAGGCAGAAATTCCTTCAATGTTCGAAAAAGTAAGCGCTCACCAGTTGTTGCAGTGGAACGTATTGTTTCCGGCATGGTCATTGCCATACGCACACCTCCATCTTCTATTACCTTACTTACTTCTTCTCCAGAAACGACAAAACTCCTGTTTTTTTCACAGGAGTTTCCAAATTTCTTTATAATTATACACGGCCCACTAATATATCAACATCAATCGTGATTTCATGTAAATGGATAGCAGCACCTTCTTTTTTATGCCACCCCATTGGCGTCATTTCAAGCAATGCTGGAACCAGTTCTGTGGCAAGTGGTGTCGTATAGGTAATTCGCTTAACGCTTACGTCCATAAAGCTTTCTGTAAAACGAGCAACTATTTGGTCATTTGAATAGGACTCCTTGTCCGAATCCGCATATAATTGTGCTCGAAGCTCATGTAAATACTTACTTTGAGGGACAACTTTTACTACGCAACCACCCGGAGCTAGTAAACGTTTAAATTCTTCGTAATTTGCAGGTGATAGAATATTTAAAATGGCATCAAAGCTCGATTTTGCAAATGGACTTCTCGCCAAATCACCCACACACCAAATCTGCTCTGGATAATGTCTAGATGCAGCAAGTATGCCTTCCTTCGCAATATCAATACCCACACCAATGCCTTTTTTATCATACATTATACGGGCTAAATGTGAGCCCTCCCCACAGCCAGTATCAAGCACGGTTTGTGCAGGAGCTATTAATTCTATAATTTTATCTTCAACCTCATCATACATACCACTATCAATAACCTTCTTCCGAGACTCAAAGAGCTCCTTGCTATATTTTGAAGCAGCTCCATGTGTCAGCATATTAATGTAGCCTTGCTTGGCAATATCAAAAGAATGATTGGCTGAACAAACCATTCTCCCTTGCTCCTGTATCGTCATGGACTCCTGACAAATCGGACAAGCAAAAAGTGATAGATTATTATTCATTAAAGCCGCTCCAGCAGCTCGTTTAGAAAGTGCCCCCATTTAATGTGCCTCCTTCTGTTCTGTTGGCGAAACAAGTGCATAACGCTCCCATTTACGACTTTTCCATCTAAAGTATACGATAATTGCTCGCATCCATTCATCTGCTGATATCGCTAGCCAAATGCCTACTAGACCCCAATCTAAAACAAAGACGAAAAAATAGCCCAATGGAAGACTCATACAAACCATTGATAAAAAGCCAATCTTCACAGGAAATCTAGCATCACCAGAGGCACGTAATGAGTTAATAACCACGATATTCATCGTACGCCCCGTCTCAAGCAGAATACTTAATGCTAGTACAGAAGCTCCAATAGCAATAACCTCTGAATTATTCGTAAAAACATGCATTAATGGCTTACGGAATATTGTCACAACAGCCACCATTACAAATGTAAATATAAAAGCTGCACGAACACTTTTCCAAAGCTGTCGATAGGCCTGGTCTTTATTGCCAGCACCAACATTACGACCAATAATAATGGCTGTTCCTGTACCAATTGCAATGGCAAATAAATACGTAAACATTGAAATATTCATTGCATATTGTCTTGCTGCCAGTGTCTCTGCCCCTAAATACGTTGCATAGTATAAGAAGACGATTTGACAGAACTGATAAAGCACCTGCTCAAATGCAGATGGCAGACCGATGTTTAATATTTTTCGAATATACTCCTTTGAATACTCAAAATAATATTCAAGCTTCACTCTTACCTCCATCACCTGATACAGCAGCCAGAAAAACACGAGTACTGCTAATCCACGGCTGACAACGGAGGAAATAGCTGCTCCCTTTACACCTAGTTCTGGTAATCCTAAGTTACCAAAGATTAAACCGTAATTTAATATAACATGCAGCACATTCATCCCTAATGATACATACATTGTTTGTTTCGTCCAACCATGCACACGAATTATTGCTGCTAACGCATTGATAATTGCCTGTAAAAAAATAAAGCTTCCTATGATGACTAAATAGCTTTGTGCATATTTAAGTACTTCTCCCTGTAAGTTCATCATTGTCATTAAATGACTTGCAAAGAAGAAGAAAAGTACACTCATGATAATTCCTACAATCATGTTCATCGTAACTGCTAAAGCTGATATTTTCGCAGCTTCAAAAAAACGCTTTGAACCTAAATATTGAGATACAACAATTGATGCACCATTACCAACTACTTCAAGTATTAAAATCGCAATATGAATATATTGATTTGCTGCGCCAACCCCTGATACAGCATTATCAGATAAAGCGCTGAGCATAAAAGTATCGGCAAGTCCCATTAACATAAATAAAAATACTTCTAAGAAAATTGGCCAAGTTAAATGAAATAAGCTTAACTTGTTTGTGTCTTTACTATCACTTTCTTTTACTGTTGCTGCCAATACATTTCACTTCTCCTATTTCCATTAAAATAAATAGTATCTTATCATAGATTTCGTGACTGTAAAGAATTTTCTAAAGTAGTTGAAAAATAAAACAGCCTATTCCACTCAAAAACCCCTCTCACCATACCATGTGAAAGGGGTTCCTATCATGTTAAACAATTGGCCTGTAATTGCTTACGTTTATCCGCTGTTAAACCGAATTCCTGCTCTAAAAAGTCCTCCTTTGAACCATACCGTCTATCCATTGCATCAAATGCTGCCTGTAAATAATCCTCACGAGCTGACATCAATGCGTAAAATTGCTGTAATTCTTGATCATTATAATGTTGTTGAATGTTCTGAGCCATTCTTTCAACCATTGGACGTAAATGAATATTTGTATCTAAATAGTCCTCCATAATCGATTCCTCTGGTACATCTAAGGCCAGTAAAATAAGTGCACCACCGATGCCTGTTCGATCCTTTCCTACTGCACAATGATGAACTAGCCCAAGATTATTCGGATTTTGAATAATCGTCATTAACTCTTTAAAAGAAGCATTATTAAAGGGCATCTGTGCATAAAATTCTTGGAACATCTCTGGACTAACAACTTTATAAAAATCTTTCCCACCAGTGTTTGTTGGCATTTCAAAAGCATGGTTACCCTTTGCTGGTATTTGAATATAGTGAGCCTGCGGAAAAATGGGATTAGGATTGTTTTGAGCTTCATGGTTGTCACGATAGTCAAATATCGTTTTCACACCTAATGTATCAAAAAGCTGCTTATCTGCTGGCGTCATCTTACCAAGAGCTGCTGAACGAAAAAACATACGATTCTTTACGACACGACCATCTCTTGCTTTATACCCGCCCATATCACGAAAATTATAGACTGCTTCAAATGGAATAACCTTCACATCAAACTGTTTCATTCATTACCCCTCCCATAATTGCAAGCATTATTATCTTTATTTTATAGAACGAATCGCAAGAATACCAATTTTTGCACTATGAATTCAAAGATTTATTCACTACATTAAAATAAAACTCCAACAATCATCCTTTAAAATGATGTTGGAGTTTTAATTTGCCAATTACGCTCGCGTCATAAATTTTTCTGATTTTCACTTTTTTTATAAAAACCTTCTATAAATTTCATTAATTTTCCAAACTCCACCGAAAAAATATCCTGTATACCGAAATATCCATCACTGTTCCCTATTATATTAGCGAATTTTTTATAGAGTCGATGGATATATTCATGGTGACGATAAGCATAAAATTGAACTTCCTTTACATCCTTATGTTCTTCTAAAATATGCTTTAGCATTTGTGAAAAACCCTTAACAAAGGAACGGCTATTTTGATATTCTCTCTTTAATAGAGCACAATCAATAAAGACAATTTCTTTATTTTTAAAATGATCCTCCCGTAATCCCAACGTATAGCTAGCTGCCGCGATTACTTCCTGTTGGCTATTATAAAAGAGCAGTAGATTTGTCTCTTCTATCATGATTGATAAGCTTCCTAGAGTCTCCAAAATGGGATACATATCATCAAACATATTTCTGTTTTGCAAAAAGAAAATCGCAAACTTCTCATAATCCTCTTCTGTCTTACATTTCATTATATGCATACATGTCAACCTCCTTCTAAACAGTAAATTTAGATACCCATTTCCCATGCATTAATATTGGTTCCACTGAGCCGTCATCATAGACACCATTCACTTGTAAATGCTCGGAGCCAATCATAAAATCAACATGGATTATACTAGAATTAATACTATTTTCATGATCTACTCTATCTTCCTCTTTCAAGCCTGATGTATATGCCTGCCCAATCGCTAAATGACAGGATGCATTCTCATCCAATAAAGCATGGTAAAAAATAAGATTACTTGCTGAGATAACAGAGTCATGGGGTACTAATGCAACCTCACCAATATATTTTGCTCCCTCATCCTTATGCAAAATTCCATTTAACGCATCCAGCCCTTTTTCAGCACTGCAATCAATAATTTTCCCATCTTTAAAAGTAAGGGTAAAATCATCAATTATCTGCCCTTCATAAACTAATGGCCTTGTATTTTTAACGACCCCATTAACACCCGTTTTAAGCGGTGTTGTATAAATCTCTTCTGTTGGCATATTACAAATAAATGGTGTTCCATTGTTATTTGTTTCTAAGCCATTCAACCAATGATGATTGTTTGGTAATTCGATTTTTAAGTCTGTGCCTTCACTGATAAAATGTAAATATTGGAAATGCTTATCGTTTAATAATGCTGCCCTTTTATTTAATCCTTCTGTATGCCGCTCCCATGCTGCTATTGGATTTTCATCCTCCAATTTCATTATCTTAAAAAGCTCCTCCCATAGCTGCTCTAGTCTATCCTTTGGCGCCATATGTGGAAAAATGGACTCAGCCCATTTTTCCGTGGGATAAGCGATAACAGTCCAGCTCACTTGCATGTTGATCAATTTTTCAGTAAAGGAACGGAAGGCAATTGCCAAAGCATATTCAGCTTTTTCTACTTTATCGGGATCGATTCCCTCCATGTTTTGTAGATGAGGTGAAATAATATAAAGAAAGGCAGCACCATCACTCGCCATCTCTTCGTAACCTTTTACAAGCCAATCTGGTGTATACCCCAACCCCTGCTCTGACATTAATTCGCACTCTATGCGAGCTAGCTCTTCGTCAATCCATTTTACATAAACAAATTGTGCGCCATTGAGATAAGCATATCGACAAATTCTTCTAACAAAATCAGCAGCAGTAATAGATGCAGAAATGACTAATGTCTGCCCTTGTTGAATATTTATTCCTACTTTTATGACCAACTCCGCATACTGCTCTACCTTATGTTCAAACGTTTTCATTTTATATTAACTCCCTATTATTTATTGAACGCGCCAATGTATTTTTTTACTTATCAATAGATAGGAAATACATGAAAAAATGATTAAAATAAATACTTCTTTAAATAAAGATGCTGTCCATCCTACAGTAAGCATCTCATGAAGGATATTCGCTACATACGTTGTCGGTAGCACATAGGAAATCCATTGAAGAATCCTAGGTAAATCCGTTATTTCTATCATAACTGGAGTTAAAAAAGTGACAAACATCAGTAAAAATTGAGCGACAATATTTGTGAATTGCGGATTTGGCGATAAAAATCCCATTAATACACCAATCCCTACTACACTAAAGATCGCCAATAATGCTACTGGCAGTAGAAGCCACTCGAAATGAAGACTCACACCATAAATACGCTGGCCTAAAATAAATACGATGATAAAGGATGGTAGGGAGGTTAAAATTCCGTAAAATAACAAGGATAATATGAAACTTACTTTACGAATGGGAAGTGATGAGTAATATGTAAAATAGCCTCCAAATTTTTGATAGGAGATATCCTGTCCTAAAATATTCATCCCCATTAACAGAATACTAAAAACCATATTTCCGATAATTAATCGTGCCAACTGTTCTTGACTGGATTCCCCTAGTAGAAAGTTAAGGAAAACTAGTGTAACTACTGGAAAGATTGCAGACATAGCAATAATCCACCATAATTGGTGGCGCACAATGGCGATTTGTATTCGAAAGAGGATGATTAATTCAATAAAAAATTGAGTGAAGGGGTTTGCTCTCAATCGCTATTCACTCCTCTGTTGCCCTTGAAGCATAGAATAGACATCCTCTAGACTTGGTGGTAGCAATGAGTATTGGCTAATGTTTAATGTCTCGTCCTGTATCAAATCAATAACTGTACGAATAGTATTTTTTTCAATAAGCATTGTGAGCTTGATATCCTCTACTAATTCTATTTTCCCGAAAATTTCAAGACTGTCTTGGACCTTTTGAATAGAAGCTTCCTGCGCATAAATTTCTAAACGCATTCTTTGATCCACCCTTCTCTTCAGCTTCTCCACATAATCAATGGCTAAAAGCCTTCCATTATCTATAACAGCTACACGATGTACAACCTTTTCAGCTTCCAAAATATTATGAGTCACTAAAATAATTGTTGTGCCCCTGTGATTAAGCTCACGAATGATCTCCCACACTAATTTCCGTTTTAATGGATCTAGCTCATTTGTAGGTTCATCCAGAATGATGACCGATGCCTGCCCAATCAAAGTCGTTCCCAAGCTAATAAGTCTTCTTTGTCCTCCAGAAAGTTTAGATACTAGCTTATTTCGATATGTCTCCATGCCTAAACGCAGCAGGATTGCCTCCGTCTGCTGCTTCGCTTCCTTTTTAGATAAGCCCTTTAATCTTCCCGTAAAATAAATGGCTTCCCATGTTTTTAAAAATGATAACGCAAAGGTCTCTTGTGAGTAATAAGCGATTTGCTGAATGACGTCCTTTGTATTTCTGGAAACTTCCTGTCCCTGAAATTTCACTGATCCTTCTACAGGTGCTAATTGACCAATCATTTGCTTTATCAAAGTTGTTTTTCCTGCCCCATTTGGTCCTAGAATTCCAATGATTTCTCCTTTATATATGGTCAGTGAAATGCCATCATTCGCTTTATACCTTCCTTTTTTGTAGTAGAAAGTTACATTTTCTAACTCATACACTGGTTCAAGCATACTAAACAGCCTTCCCTGTTAAAATTTTAATAGATGGAGGCCTGACTAAATAAGCCAGACCTTCAAACAAATTATCTACCTATAGGTACTCTATCGCCCGTCCGAGTGGGAGATGCTGTTGGTGGAAACATCATTACTTTTCACCTCACCTTCTATTGAAGAATTAAGAAGGTCAACCACAGATCTTCATGTTAAAAAACCCTCTACTTCAAAATACATTCTGAAGGTTAAAATTAGGTTAAAAAATACAGTTTTTTTATTCAAAAAATACAAAAAAGCTGCCCCTATTTAGAACAGCTTGCTGGTTTAATATTTTTATTTAAATAGCTCAGGATAAACTGATTTTGCCACTAGCTTAGAGACTTCGTACTTGCCGCATCCTCCTGCTTCAGAAGAGTAGTTATATGTTCAAATAAAGGTCGATCTCCTGGCTTGTACAGCTCCATCTTACATAATATGTTATTAAAAAACCCTTCACTACTTGACAATAGGCTACCATTATAATTCCTATACTTACAATTTCTCTCCGAATTCCCAATCATGCTATCTTTAGTAACACATATTATTAAATAAATATTTATAGGATTTTTTCAATAGCCTGCTCGATATCAAGCTGAGAATCTGTAGGCTCAAAGCGTGATACTGTTTTGCCATTTACATCGATTAAGAATTTTGTAAAGTTCCAACGGATATTACGGCCTTCTAAAAAACTAGGCGCTATTTGAAGTATTGCTTCTGCAAGCATTTTTTCCTGCATGCTTGCTTTTCCAAATGAGCGATAATCGACCTTATGCTTCAAATAATTAAACAGTGGATGTGTTGCATCTCCATTGACCTGTACTAACTCAAAAATCGGAAATGTTACACCATAGTTAACCTGACAAAGATGTGTAGTTTGCTCACCATCCTCAGGGTTTTGATTCCCAAATTGATCGCAAGGGAAGCCTAATACAACAAAATTCTCCTTGCCATATTTGTCGTACATTTTTTGTAAGTCTTCGAACTGATATGTAAAACGACATTGATTAGCTGTATTGACAATTAACAGTGTTTTTCCACGGTAGGTCTCCATTGATAAAATCTCACCATTTGGCTTCTTTACTAAATAATTATAAATACTCATGTTTTAATCCCCTTACTTTTTTCCTACATTATAGTAAACTTCCTTCTACTCACAAAAGGATTTGCATTAAAAAAAGCCATTCCATTACTTTTAACGGATGGCTGCCCTATATTTCTTTTTATTTTTCATATCTTGCTCTTCCTCAATTAAACGTTTCACAATGTCCAGCACCTTTGGATTATTCGTGGCATCATATAATTTCTTAAAAGATACTACGATATCATATCGTATTAATGTTGAATGTTTTTCATCTAGACATGTCTGAAACCTTTTAGCCAAATAGGAAACGACTAAATCCCGTTGTACCTGCCCTGCTAAACCTATTTTCCAGATGGCCTGTAGAGTATGCCTTACCGTTTCGATTTTTTCATCATATGTTACAGCCCAAATCTTTAAGAAGTCTTCCAATACCCTTTCTTCTGGATCACTTTTCGCTGCTAATGCACATAAAAACTGTGCTGCAAGCGCGCGCATATGACCATCTTTATATGTAAGAGCTTGAACAAGTTGTTCCCAAACTGCATATGTCCAATCAACTGGTTCCTGCATAATTTTCATCAATTCTTCGTAAGATGCATATTGAATTTCATGGTCACGCTCTGTTAAATTACTAAAAAGCTGCAAAATTTCTTTTTCCATCATTCATCCCTACCTTTATTGTGTCAGAACGTAAAATTTTTATGGTACACTTATCTTAATTTGCGTAAAGAAGGTGAATATATGAATAAATTAAATACTAGGAAACTGATTTTTAGATTGATAATGATTATTTCTATAATCGTAGCTGCATATTTTATTATCCCTGTTTCCGTACCAATCATCTTAGCTGGTGTCACCGCATTTTTTTTAGAGCCAATTGTTATGTTCTTTAAACGGCAATGGAAAATGTCACGGAAAATTGCAGTTGCTGTTATTTACATAGTGAGTGTCATCCTAATTACTGTTATTTGTTACTTTACGATTACACAACTTATGTCTCAAATAATATTAGTTTCAAAGCAAGCTCCATACTATATTTCAAAGCTATCAGAAATGTGGCTTACTATGCAAGAAAACATTTCTAAATACACTGAAGACTTTCCACCTGAAGTAAGTGCCTCGCTTCAAAATACAACGATGGATTTCATTAAGAAAATTGAAGAATCTTTTTTGAATTTCTTTAATTATACCAAAGTTACAGCCTTCTTTTCAGAAATTCCAAGCCTATTCATTAGTCTTCTGGTATATATGATTGCTCTCTTTCTATTTATGCTAGATCTGCCTAAATTAAAACAGATCACTTATAAATATTTGAAGCCTAGCACTGCAAACAAATTAAAGATTATTTTAAATCGCTTAAAGGATGCTATTTTTGGTTATATGAAGGCACATTTATTTGTTAGTTTTATCATTGGTGGCGTCACACTAATTGGCCTTTTATTAATTCAGCCTAAATATGCTGTGACAATGACTATCATTATATGGATCATTGACATTATTCCTTTCCTTGGTTCCATTATTATATTGGCACCATGGGCACTGTATCACCTGCTGATAGGAAATATATCTATCGCTGTAAAATTATTCATCTTAGCAGCTATTTTACTCATTATTCGACGAGTAGTCGAGCCTAAATTAATGGGAGACCATATTGGGTTATCCACTTTACCAACATTAATAGCTATGTTTATCGGTCTACAATTATTTGGTGTTATAGGGTTACTTGCTGGACCCTTCGTTATTATTTTCTTCGTTGCATTAAAAGAAACAGGTATTATCAAATTGAATTTTAAAATTTAATCATGTGAAAGAAATAATGTATCAAAAAAAGGTCATCTTTGTAATAAACAAAGATGACCTTTTTGTTAATTCAATCGTCTATATATTAATTGAGCTTATTGAATACGACCAAAGCCAACTAAATACTGATTCCACCAATCAAGTGATTCAACAACAACACCCTTATTTTGAGCATCAATCATAGTGTTGTTTCCTAAGTAGATACCTACATGCGCTACACCAGAGCCGTAGCTGAAGAATACAAGGTCACCTACACGTGCTTCACTTGCTGAAATACGTTGAGTTGCTAGATATTGTTGTGATGCTGTACGTGGTAAAGATACACCAGCTTGTTTGTAAGACCATTGTACAAGACCTGAACAGTCAAATCCTGTCGATGGGTTACTTCCACCCCAAACATAACTACGGCCTAGGAATTGCTTTGCAGTTGAAATAGCATCACCTGAAGATGCCGTACCTGAACCTGAACCGAAAACAATTTTGCCTCCGTTATTTGAAGCTTGTACAGCCGGAGTAGCTGCTTGAAGTGCACGTAAACGAGCTGCTTCTTCCTCTGCTGCTTTACGTTCTGCTTCTAACCGTTCTTCCTCTTGTTTTGTTGCAATCTGTGCTTTTAATGCAAGTGACTTAGCTTCGCTTTCAGCCTTTTTCACTTCCATTTCGCTTTCCTTTTGTTGAAGCTCTTGGAATTGTTTTTGAAGCTCTTTTTGTTTTTCATCTAATGTTGCCTTTTGTTGCTCTAGGCTGGCCTTATCTGCTTCCTGTTGATCAACTAGTTCTTGGTCAGCGTCCATTAATGTTTTAACCGCTACGACACGGTCCATTAAATCAGCAAAGCTTTTTGCTTCAAGGACAACGCTTAAATAGACACCCACTGTGTTATCCTGTGCTTGGTATGCAGCCATACGCTCGCTTAAAATTGCTGAACGTTGCTCAATACGTTTTTCTGTCTCAGCAATACTTGCATCTATTTCTTTAATGTCTGCCTGAACCTGATTAAATACTTTTACTTTTTCATCGATCTCTTGTTGTAGTTTTGTTAAATCTTCTTGAAGTTTTTTAATTTCTGCATCTATTTTAGCTTTTTTCTCGATCATTTGTTGAGAAGTTTCTTCTGCATGCACTTCTGTTGGTTGTACTGTATTAAATAATAAGCCGCCAGCTAGTGCCAGTGCTAGTACCATCGACTTACGCCATTTATTGCGCTTACCCACGTTAACTTCTTTCCCTTCATCTCATCAATTTCGTTTCTCGTGTTCTATGTAGTCACTCGAACGATGTATATTTGTAAATTTATTCTTATATTTTCATTAGCCTTTTAAAGTTTAGCATTAATAGCATAACTTTTATACTATTTCGCGTCTTTTTAATACTTTAGTAAAACTCGAAATAATTCTGTAACATTCGATAAAATGACCACAAAATCTACTTAACGCTATTTTTTTCTACAAATTACACATTTTTAATTTTGCTCTATTTGACCTATTTCGAAATTTGTAATGTTTCTGTAATATTTCTTGCACAAAAAAGGGTAAGGGATTTTTCCCTTACCTATTGCTTCATAGACCGTAATGCTTGTATGGAAAGTCGTACTAATAAAATTGCACATAAAAATAAACCTAAGTATGCTGCTGTATTCAGATAAACAGCATAAGAATCATGAATAAATTGTGAGATAGCTAACAGTGCTACTGAAATGATTCCAAAGGTGATGCCAACGAGAAGCAAGACAAAACGTGAAAACAAATTGGTTACAAAGCGAGCATTGTGTTCATCTGAAAAAATATCATGGTGTAAAATAATTTTTCCACTCTCTACTCGTTGAATAAGCTGATCAACCCGTCTTGGCATTTTGCGCAATGTCGGGATAAGCATTGATAACTCTTCTTGTAAGCGCTCCTTTGTGGCCATTGGTTCTTTAAATGGCTTGAGGAATGATGCCCGCATATAAGAAGCAGAAAAATCTTTGGATTCAGTGAAAATATCAAAACTCGGATCGATTACTCTTAATGTTCCATCTAATGTTACTAGCGAACGAAGCGCTAAACCAACTGCAGGATAAAAAGCAAGCCCAAAATCACGAACAACCGTAAACAATGCATGTATTAATTCTTCAGTTGGAATTCGATCTACATAAGAAATTTTTAACAAAATTTGGTCGATTGCCTGTTCCATTCTCGCACGCTCAGCATGATCTGCATGTTCAACCAACAATGTTAAGCCGTCGTATAAAATACTTGAATCATTTAACTGTATGCCCATTAAAAATAGCTTCAAGCCCTCTTGCTGAGTTGCTCCTAGGCGACCAACTGCTCCAAAATCAAGCAGGATTGGAATACCATCTGTCTCATCGATATGAATATTTCCTGGATGTGGATCTGCATGGAAGATACCTGAAAAAAGCATCTGCTCAAAGAAGGAATATAAAACGGTACGTGCAAATTGCCTACGATCAATTTTTAAACGTTTAAATTCTGCCGCTCCACTCGCCACACTTTTTCCTCGCACATACTCCATAACAATTATATTTTCAGTACAGTAATCCATGTAGATTTTAGGAATCCGTACCTTGTAATCACTTTTAGAAAGAGCATTTGTCACCTGTAATGTATTTCGGACCTCAATATCTAAATGAATTTCCTCACGTAATCCATCCGCAAAACCGCCAGCTAATTCCCGAAATCCTAATGATTCAGCCCATGTAGACTTATTTGTCAGCCAATTGGCAAATTCCTCTAAAATATCAAGATCATCTCGCATAATCCCCTTCACCTCTGGACGCAGTAGCTTTACCACGACTTCATCATAATTCTTCAATCGTGCTTTATGTACCTGTCCAATAGATGCTGCTGCGATTGGTTCCATTTGAAAGCTTGCAAACACCTCATTTACGGGCTTTGGAAGTGAATTTTCTAAAATTTGAGTCACCTGCTCTGGTCGCAGAGGCTTTACATTATGCTGTAGCCTTTCCAGCTCATCAATAAATATTGGAGAGAATAATTCCTTACGCGTAGAAAGGACTTGACCAAATTTAATGAATATCCCACCACATTGCTCCAATGTAGCCCTTAAAGCTATAGCAAGCTCCTTTTCATTTTCCCGTTGTCTCGCATATTTGATGGTTTGTACAACACCATTCGTTACAGCGATTTTTAACACCTGTCGTAAACGCTTTTGCTGCCGCCAATAGCTGCGAAGACGTAACACTAAGGTTTTTTGACCATTTCGCCGATCTCCAGCTGTAATACCACTTGAGTCAAAAAGCTCAAAGACAAGATAAAGCAGCATAGAAATTAGTAGCATGCTTCCTATCCAAATAAGTGTACTAACCTCTGTTACTGTTTGCATCATCGTTTCGGATAAAAAATCCGTATGACGCAAATAGGAGTACCAGTAAACAAAGGACGTTAGCGTTACACTAATAAGTACTGAAAGAAATCTGCGTACAAAGTTAATATTTGAACCAATTAAGCGCCCGCTGACAAAATAAATAAGCCCTGATACAACAATAATTTGGATTAAAAACTTTAAAAAAATCAACAGTGTCACCCCCGATGCTACTTCCTAATACTGCTAGTATAACAAATTTAGGCACTTATTTTCTTTTACTAGGTTTCTCTTTCCCCTTCACCTTCCGATTTAAAGAATTTTATATTTCTATTGATGAAATACCATGAAGGGTATATAATTCAATTATAGCAACGTTTTTTAAATTTTTAACTCTACTTTATTGCTATAAATCTTTATTTTATACCTACATACCCATATACGTATAAAAAGAAAAGGATGTGTCTGTAAATGCGTAAAAAATTTTTAGTAGTCGGTGGTGTAGCAGGAGGAGCCTCTGCTGCAGCACGAATTCGCCGTCTTGATGAGCACGCTGAAATTATTATGTTTGAAAAAGGACCAAATGTTTCATTTTCCAACTGTTCTTTACCCTTTCACTTAAGTGGTATTGTTGAAAAAAGTGACAAATTGATTTTAATGTCACCGCAGACCTTTCAAACGAAATACAATATTGAAGCACGTGTTCTTCACGAAGTGATACGTATTCACCGACAAGAAAAAACAATTACGGTAAAGGATTTACACACAGGTAATGAATATGAGGAAAACTACGATACGTTAGTGTTATCCCCTGGGGCAAGTCCAATCGTCCCTAACTTGGATGGCATTCATTCTTCTCACGTTTTTACTGTTCGCAATGTCTCAGATATAGACCGTTTAAATCGTTATATACAGAGCGATGATATACAAGATATTGCCGTGATTGGCGGCGGATTTATCGGCGTAGAGGTTGCAGAAAATTTGCAGCTTGCTGGCTTTAATGTCTCGCTCGTTGAATTTAGTCAGCAAATTATGATGCCCTTTGATTTTGATATGGCTCAAATTTTACAAAAAGAGATGAAGGATCGAGGAGTTAATGTCATTGTCAATGATGGTCTAGCCAAGGTTGCCGCTGATTATGTAGAACTAAATTCTGGCAAACAAGTAAAGGCACAGGCTGTCGTTTTAGCAATTGGCGTCCGTCCTGAAACATTTTTAGCGCAAGATGCTGGGCTGGCAATAGGTGAACTTGGCGGAATTAAGGTAGATGCTAATTATGTCACATCTGACCCATCTATTTATGCTGTTGGTGATGCCATAGAAGTATTTCATCAATTGACTCATAAACAAACACGTCTGGCACTAGCTGGTCCTGCACTACGACAGGCACGGGCAGCAGCAAACCATATGTTCAATATGCCTCAGCAAAATAAAGGAGTTATCGGTTCTTCAAGCGTGCAAATTTTCGATCTTACATGTGCTTCTACTGGCTTAAATGAAAAAACTGCACTAGCACAAGGCTTTCAAGCTAAGAGTGTGTATCTGATTGCACCAGATAAAGTCGGTTTAATGCCAAATAGTCATCCACTCCACTTCAAGCTTGTTTTTGAAGAACCTACTGGAAGAATTCTTGGGGCACAAGCGATTGGAAAAGGTAGTGCAGAGAAACGTATTGATGTTATAGCAACTATGATTACAATGGGTGGAACAATAGAGGACTTAAAGGAATTAGAACTTACTTATTCCCCAATGTTTAGCACTGCCCGGGATATTGTCAATTTAGCTGCACTAGTCGCTCAAAATCAGTTATACGGTACCTACAAGCAGATAAAAGTTGATGAGGTTAGAGATCTTGTCGAAAATAATGCCTATTTTTTAGATGTGCGAGAAAAAAATGAATATGATGCTGGCCATCTCATCCATGCACATAATATTCCGTTAAGTGAGATACGTAACCGGTTGAATGAGATTCCACAAGATATTCCCGTTTACGTTCATTGTCGTTCTGGACAACGAAGCTACAATGCAGTAATGACCCTACAGAATAACGGATTCTCGAATGTTTTTAATGTAGCAGGCTCCTTCCTAGGTATTTGTCTATATGAATACTTTACAGATGTCACAACAAACAGAGAAAAAATTGTGACAGCGTACAACTTTAATTAAGCTAAAAGGGATGCCGCCAAATTGCAGCATCCCCTATTTTTAATTAGTGGAAAGCACTTGCTCCCAATCTATTGTGCCGTTTTTTACTTGGTCACGTTTTTCTTTAACCATAATATCATTTGGACGTCCACCCTTAGGCCAGTCTTTATCATGATTCGCCCACTCAGGTCGGTCCTGCGATAAAATAAAGGCAGCTAAATCAGCAGCGTCTTGATCAGTCAATGATCCAATTGCTCCAACTGGCATATTATTTTTTATGTAACCAGCCATTTTTGACATACGTGCAATACCTGCCCCATCATTAAATGATTTTTCACCCCATAATGCAGGTCCTGTATTAGCACCAGTACCAGCGCCATCCGCTGCATGACAGGCTATACAAGATTGTCCATATAATGTTTCACCATTTGCGACATCTGGTATTGGAACACTTTTCATATTACTTGTGCCTGCCCATTCACGTTCAGCTCCAATCGGAACCCCTTCTGAGATATAGGCAAAATAAGATACCATTGCCTCTAATTCCCTGCTATTCATGTCAAATTTTTTACCATTCATACTACGAACCATACAACCATTAATACGCTCTTCTATTGTCACAATATCACCAGAACGGGCAATATATTGCGGATAATTTGCCATAACGCCAACTAATGACGATGCTTGCTCATCATACCCCGCTCCTGCATGACAGCTTGTACAAGACAATTGGTTTCCAACATATTCTTCCGCAGCAACATGTGTATTATTAACTAGCTCATAGCCGTACAAGATGGCTTCCTTCATAGGTCCCTCTGGTACTTCCTCAATACTTGGCGGTGCATAGACAACTGACTGCGCAGCTGCTGATGTTGGTATTTTTGATTGTGTTGCTGCTTCTTCAGTTTCTCCATTAGCACCACCTAAAATTTTGTCACTAATGGCTGCTCCTATAAAGAGCGTGCCTGCTAACAGCACTGTTCCTGCTACTCCTGCTACGATAGGTTTCATCTATAATACCCCCCTTTGTATACTCACCTATATTTTAGCAGAATAATGTATTTCTAGATGTGATTTTTCTCACACCTGGCTAAAATAGAACCATTCAGATGATAAAAATGGATAAATTATGAAATAAATATTGTTCTATAACACAATAAACACTACTTAATACCTCTTGTAGTATATGGATCTTTCTGAAATAAAAATGCCAAGTACAAATAGTACTCGGCACTTTATCCATTGTTATATTTTACACTCACCAGCAGCACAGGAAGCTTCTCCATCACCTGTCATCTTTAAAACAGGTTGAATACCTGCTATCTCTACTGCTTGATGCAACGTTCGGACGAAAACCTCATTCGGCTCTGCCCCTTTAATACCGTAACGATTTTTAAAAACAAAGAATGGCACACTTTGTACACCAAGCTGCTGTACATCATAGCGATCTTTATCTAAAGCTTCACTAAAATCATTGGACTCTATAACTTCCTTTGCAAGGTTGACATCTAAGTCAAGCGCTTCAATAACTGTTAATAGAAAATTAGAATCGTTTACATCTTCACCCTCTAAAAAGTATCCTCTCATCAGTGCTTCTGTATACTCCGAGTCTTTACCGAACTGTCTTACCCACTTTGCTAATCGATGTGCTGTTTCAGTATGAGCTGTTTTCATTTCTTCGAAGTTGTAGTGAAGCCCCACCTCCGTTGCTCGCATGGCTATGTTCATTGTCATTTTCTTTACTTCTTCTAGCGTTGAGTCAAATTTCGCTACCATTCCCTCATATAACATAGGTGCATTCTCCCTAGGTGTATCTGGCGCTATTTGAAATGCTTTATACTCAATCTCTACTTGCCCAGTATATCCAGCCGAATCGATGGCACGTTCCAATTCACGTTTACCGATATAACAGAACGGACAAGTAAAATCTGAGAAAATTTCAATTTTCATTTTCTACAGCCCTCCCTATCAATTACGCCCTAGCGTAATTGCGTCCGGATTTTTTTCGAGCTCGCTCGAAAAGCTCCTCTTTAAAATCCGTGACATCCGCCAGGGGCTTTATCTTGATTCAGCGGGCGTTTGTACACCCACTGAATAGGAAGAAAATTGCATTCCTATAGAGGTGGGAGTCTTCTGTATCTGTCGATATGCTTTCGATACAAAAAAACATTTGCTGAATCAAGATAAAATATCTATCCAAATTTTAATGGCAGTTGCTAAAATTAGCACTGCTAAAATAGCTTGTAAAACTTTTGTATTTAATTTTTTTCCTGCTCGTGCACCAAGAGGAGCTGCTATAAGACTTGCCACAATCATAATGATTGCAGGATAATAATCAACCTGCCCTGTCATCAGCTTTCCAATTGTTCCACCGATTGAGGAGATAAAGGTAATGGCAAGGCTAGAGGCAATCGTCATACGGGTTGGTATACCTAGTATCACCAACATAATAGGGACTAATAAAAAGCCACCAGCTGCTCCAACAATTCCAGAGCCAATACCAACAATAAATGCTAATATGGCAGCTACTAGTTTATTAAATGTCACCTCGTGCAATGGTTTGTCATCAATCTGCTTCTTAGGAATAAACATCATCACTGCGGCAATCAATGCCAATATGCCATAAACAATGTTAACGCCTGCCTCTGACAAAAATTTGGAGCCGAAGCTGCCGACGAAACTACCAACTAATATAGCACCACCCATATTAATAATAAGGAATTTATTCAAAAAACCTCCTTTACGATAAGCCCATACTCCAGCTATAGAGGCAAAAAACACTTGTACTGCACTTATTCCCGATACCTCATGTGCTGAAAATGCTGCGAATCCAAACAAAGGCGGAATATATAGTAACATTGGATATTTAATAATTGAACCGCCAATACCTAGCATCCCTGATATATATGAACCGATAAAACCAATCAAAAATATTGTTATGATCCATGTAATATCCATTTATTTTCCTTCTTTCTGTCAAATCCACTAAAGATAAAGCCAATATTTCAACTGCAAGTTTTCCACTTCCACACAGAATGTTTACTACGTTAAACAAATTATATTCCACCTGATAACAGAAGGGCTGCTCTATTCTTCTAGATAGACAGCCCTCACAAACCTTAAACTTTCTGAATTAAAAATGTCATGATACCAGCTTCTTCAGATTGACCTAGTATCGTATGACCACCAGCTTTAGCCCAAGCAGGAATATCTGCAAGAGCCCCTTTATCTGTTACTTGAACCTCTAAAATTTCACCTGAAGCTAAAGTATCCATAGCCTTTTTTGTCTTCACGATTGGCATAGGGCAGGATAAGCCCTTTGCATCTAGTTGTAAATTTGATTTCATATTTTTCTCCTTCAGATCGGCAAAGGTTGTAAGCGATTTTACCGATTGTCCTTGTTTTTTCATGACTGTACGAAGAATGAGCGCCTTCACTTCACGATATTTACATGCCACAAACATACATGCATACTCATTGCATTTCACCATGGTTGAACGATGGCCTTATCGAACTGCGCAGCGATTAGGTCCTATCTCCATCTCAGTTTGCTCGTCTAGCTCCGGTGTGATTTTCCCCATGTTTACCTGACGGATTTCTTGATAGGCATTAGGCTGCGGCGGCAATTGCTCTGTGACAATACTTCGGAATTCTGCTTCATCCTCAATATTTAATCCATGATTTTCTACGAATAACTGCCCTAGACGTTTAGCAACTGTCCCATCTTCATTTAACTCATCAATAATCATAAAATGTGCTGGTAAGACTACGAGATCATCAGAAAGTTCACGATAGCGCTTGTAAAGTGTATTACGTAAATCTCCTACCCAATCAGCAGCGAGCCCAGCTAAATCGGGACGACCAATTGAATCGATAAATAAAATATCACCCGTTAATAAATACTTGCTGTCCACTACAAAAGATGTTGAGCCAATTGTATGTCCTGGCGAATAAATGGCTCCTACATCTATGTTAGATGCACCAATTTGAACAGTCGTGCCATCGACTAAAGGTGTATAGTCAAAGACAACCTCCTCTGCATCTTTTGGTGGTAAATAATACACAGCACCTGTAGCTGCCGCGATATGACGCCCACCTGAAATATGGTCAGCATGTAAATGTGTATCCAAAACATATTTGATTGTCACGTTTTTCTCTTTCGCAAAATTTATAAATACATCAGTAAATCGAACGGCATCAATAATAGCAGCCTCTCCCTCAGAGATCACCATATAAGAAAGGCAGCCCTTCCCTAAACGCACAAACTGGTAAAGCTCTCCTCCACCTGTTAAATCACCTACTTTAATGGGTTCTAAATATTCACTCCACGTTTTCATTCCCCCATCTAAATAAGCAACATCACGACCCGCTTCTGATAGCATTTCTGCGACCATCACCGATGACCCCTCTTTGGCACAAACGACTAAAATATCCTTATTAGTCGGGATCTTTGGCAAAATATCCTCAACACCATCTAACAGTTCAAAATATGGGATATTCAGATACTCAAATCTATGACCGTCAATTTTCCAGTCTTCAAATGCATCTACATTACGTACATCTAAAATAAATAACTCTTCGTTATCAATTACTTTTTTAGCCACTTGTGCTGCGTTCCATTTTAGAACTGACATTCCCTTTACCCCCCAAGGTATTATTTTATTGAATTTTTTAGCGGAAAGGATATCCCTCTCCGCTTTTTCTTTGTTTTTTGCAGACAATTAGAATGACAATGACGGTGCAGCGTCCTTCGCAAACTCTAAGAATGTAACAGCTCCACCAACTTCAATACCATCAATAAAATCATCAGTTGTTAAACCCATTACATCCATTGTCATTTGACATGCGATAAATTTCACACCTAGTTCCTGCGCCATTTCCACTAATTGTGGGATGGCTGGCACATTAGCATTGGCAAAGCCCTGTGCAAAATGTTCCGCTCCAGCAGGCATCGGTAATGCATGCATACCTTGCTTATGAATAAAATTTAACCCTTCAAATGTGAAGAAGATGGCTACCTCTTTCTCCGAAGCTGCTGCTGCTGTTGCGATATTGAACACCTTATAAGCATCGAAAAGCCCACCATTACTCGCAATAATTGCTACTTTGTTTGACATCATAAATTCCTCCTAAATTGTTTTTATTAAATCGCCTTTCCAAGAAGTCATACCCGGCAAGACGTTAAATACCTTTGAGAACCCATGTGCGGCAAGTTTTTGTGCACCAAAATCACTTCGCTTCCCTGTGCGGCAAATAACATAAATCTCCTGATCTTGATTAAGCTCGAGAAGACGTGACTCTAGCTCACCCATCGGTATAGATTTAGCCCCTTCAATATGTCCAAAGGCAAATTCTGCTTCTTCACGCACATCAAGAATTAATCCTTCTTTACCTATAATTTGCTCTATATCAATTGTCTGCGGAAATGTTTTTTCCTCCATGACTTCATTTGAGCATTTACGAATATAATGCTTAAGCACATTTTCTTCTTCCGTAGTCCCAATATATTGGTGCCCCACAGTTTCAGCCCAAGCGGCAATATCAGCCTTTGACCCCTTATCTGTTGCCGATATTTCTAATATTTGCCCTTCCACTAGATCAGCCATTGCCTTTTTCGCCCTTACAATCGGCATTGGACAAGAAAGTCCTTTAGCATCTAGCTGAAAATCCACCTTAATACTCATAATTCTCCTCCTTATACCTATAAGGGTATTATTTTATTCAAAAAAATATAACACTTTTTTTACTTCACTTCACCATTCCAAGCAAGCATACCACCAACCATATTCGCAACATCAAAGCCATAGCTTTCTAAAAATTGAGCAGCTTGCCCACTACGACCACCTGAGCGACAAATCACAACATACGATTCATGTTTATTCAGCTCATGCATTCGAAATTCAAGTAAACCAAGTGGGATATGAATAATACCTGGAATATGTCCAGCCTCCACCTCATCTACTTCACGTACATCAATTAAATGGATTGGCTGACCTTGCTCTAATACCAGTTGCACTTCTTTTGCTGGAATCTCCTTCATGCTTCGTCTCCTCCTAATAGGCACTCATGCCACCACGGACATTTGTAACGCGTTCAAAGCCTTGTTTTTTTAATTGCTTACACGCCTGACTACTGCGCATGCCACTTTGACAAATGACAACTATTTCTTTACCCTTTGGCAATTGATTAAAACTAGAACCTAGCGGAATATTTTTAAACTGAGGGATATTACGTCCCTTATATTCAGCCGGTGTTCGTACATCGATAAAAACTTTATCTTTATCATGTAGAATATTTTTTAGTTGTGTCGCTGAGATTGATCGCACGCCTTTTACAGGCATCATTCTCCAGACTAAAAATGCAATAACAATTGCAATAATAAACCAAGTCTCCAAATCTAACTGCCTCCTTTTATACTATAAAGGGTATATCAATTACGCCCCAGCGTAATTGTGTCCGGATTTTTTTCGAGCTCGCTCGAAAAGTTCATCTTCAAAATCTATGACATTCGCCAGGGGCTTTATCTACTTTTCACCACTAAATCCATTGCCTCTTGGATAGCCATATTCATCTTTCCAGCATCTCCTTCAGCAGTCGTTACACAGTCTAATAAATTTTCACTAACAATAACGCCAATTGTTCGATCAACCGCAGAACGTACGGCAGATAGCTGTGTAATCACATCTTTACAGTGTTGTTCTTCCTCCATCATGCGCAATACACCGCGTAACTGACCCTCGATTCGCTTCACACGATTTGCTGTTTTTGGACCATATGCCACTCCGTTCATACCCCCTTTTCATTTGATTGACAGAACCTGCTTACGAGATTCATATTATACCCCGTAAGGTATATTGTCAACACAAAAGTTTTTTCTATATTCCCTCAAGGTTCTATCCGTCATTTCAGGATTTCAATCCATCAGTTTTAGAATTCTATCCGCCACTTAATGGTTCCTATCCATCTCAGCTACAGAAAAAACCCCGCTATGAGCCGTTACTCATAGCAGGGATTTCCGGTATTTTTATTTTGCTAATTGCATGGCTGGACCAAAGAATTCATAGTGAATCTTTTCATCTTTCACGCCAATTTCTTGTAAATGTTTAATAACAGCTTCCATAAAGCCAACAGGTCCACATACATAAACATCTGTGTTATCTACTACTTTTTCCGCTAATATTTCTTTTGTGATTTGCTTATCTTCGTCAGAGTATAACGCTGTATAAGTCGCATTAGGAAGTGCATCCACTTTTCCTTGAATATCATCGCTAAATGCTATAACTTTTTCATTACGTGCACATTGGATAAAGTTTACTTCATTTGCAGCATCATTTTTCAGTGATTGCAGCATACTGTTTAATGGCGTTACACCGATACCACCGCTGACAAATGTAATTGGAGCCGTAGTTTCTTCTAAAACAAATAACCCAGCTGGAACACTTACATCAACTAAATCCCCAACTTGTAAGTTATCGTGAATAAAGTTCGAAACTTTACCATTTGGCGTTTGATCACTTTCACGCTTCACCGAAATGCGATAGCCTTCTTCTGCGCTCGCCTGTGAAAGCGTGTATTGACGATTCATTAAATACTCTTCACCTGGTACTGTCACACGAATGCTAATGTATTGACCTGGTTCATAAACTGGTAGTGGTGAGCCATCTTCATTTTCAAAGTAAACAGAAGTAACAAGATCACTTTCTACTACTTTTTTCGCTACTTTTAATGGTTTAAATAAACGCCAACCGCCATTACCTTCAGCTTTTTGGTATAACTCTTCTTCTACTTGAATGAAAACATCTGCGATTACACCATAAGCCTCAGCCCATGCATTAATAATGTCATCTGTTGCCGCATCACCAAGCACTTCTTTAATGGCTTTTAATAAATATTCTCCAACAATGGGATAATGCTCAGGTAAAATACCTAAACTACGATGCTTATGTGCGATTAACATCACTGCTGGCAAAATTGCCCCTAAATTCTCAATATGAACAGCAGCAGCATAAACTGTGTTTGCTAACGCTGTTTGTTGACGACCTTTTTCTTGGTTTGTGTGATTAAAGATATTTAATAATTCCGGATGAGCTTGAAACATATTTTTGTAAAACGTCTTTGTAATTTCAACACCATGAACTTCTAATACAGGAACCGTCGCTTTAATAATTTGTACTGTTTCTTGTTTTAACATATCGCATACCATCCTTTCGTGATTACAATATATCGCTTTCATTCTTCAAAAGCAATATCTAAAATACATCTTTAACAAAATGGACATAATTAATGTATTTTAAATACATCTTAAAAAAAGTATTGAATTTATTATACTTCAAAGTAAAAATGCTATAATTATTGTGAACTACAGAAAGTAGGGTGTTCTTATGCGTCTAACTTTATACACAGATTACTCTCTTCGAACACTTATTTACCTAGGTGCGAAGGAAGACGGTGAATTATCAACCATTCAAGAAATTTCGGATGCTTATAATATATCAAAAAACCATTTAATGAAAGTTACCCATCAGCTCGGATTACTTGGCTACATTGAAACAATTCGTGGGCGAGGTGGAGGTATACGACTAGCAATTGATCCTAAAACTATCACAATTGGTGCAATAGTGCGTCAAACAGAAGAGGATTTTCATCTAGTGGAATGCTTTGATAAAGAAAATAATCTATGTAAGATTGCACCAGAATGTCAGCTAAAAGGTGTCTTAAATGAAGCTTTACAAGCCTATTTAGCCGTTTTAGATCGCTATACTCTTGATGATTTTTTACATTCGAAAGAAAAGTTGATGGCACTGTTGCTTGGCAAATAAAATACCCGCTCAACATAAGTTGGACGGGTATTTCTTTATAATCTATAATTTTTTTGAAAAGAAAATCATGTCTAATGCACGTATGCCATTTTCATAGATAGGCTCTGAATAAGAACTAAAAAAGTCCTTTTCGATTGCTTCCATACGAAAGCCTGCCTTTTGATAGAATGCAATATTATCAATACTTGAATTGGCAGTACCAACTAAAATTGTTTGATATCCTTTAGAGTGACAAATGCTAGTTATTTGTCGCAATGCTTCCTTGCCAAGCCCCTTCCCCTGATAATTTGGTACAATCGCAATATTTTTCAACTCCACTGCCTTGTCAGACTGTGCAAGAAGTAATGCTACCCCGGCTAATTGCTCACCACATCTAATTTCATACAAGTCACCATCATTTACATATTTCCTTACAGCTTCTTCACTTTCATCCGCTAATAATAGTTGTGGTAAATAGCTCTCGCGTGAGCCTTCCACCTCTACTAAGGCTGTACAATAACGGACAAAATCTGCACGTTCAAAAACATTTAAAACACATGGTTGCTTTTCTTTTACCTCTAACCATGCATGCTCCTCTGGAAAATCATTTTCTACGTCTAATCGGATAAATGGCAATTTTTCCTGTGCCTTTTGAGAACGAATATTGACCTGTCTCGCTCCTGCAAAAACCCGTTCTAGCCCTAACTCAAAAAATGCAATATCTAAAATGGCAGTTTTGGCTTCTATATTATAGCCCTTTCCCCAAAATTCATAGCCAAGCCACGAACCAATGTGACAGCTTTTTTTAGTGTGATCGATAAACATTAATGCTGTCACACCAATGAACTGTCCTTCTTCATTTAGGACAACCCGAGGAACAGTCTTTCCATCCTCTTCATCCACACATTCTCGTTTAATAAAGTTTATTGTGTCTTCTACTTTACCAGCAGGTAACCCTAGTGCATCTCGCACCTGTGGCATGGAAGACAATGCATGCATTGCTTCAGCATATTTAATATCATGTCTCACTAAAGTTACTGCCATTCTCTTTCTCCTTTTAGTTCATTCATCGTTGTATTTATGCCAGATATGCATCGGATTTTCATCATCCTTTACTGGCATATGAATCATTTGAAACGAACGTTCATTTTCTAATTTTAATAAATCTACATATACCTCACTAGATCGACTTAAGCCAACCGAAATAGCATCCTCTAAAGAATTTGCGAAATATGCCCTATCTACTCCCGCCATTGCCATCGCACCAAAACACATTGGACAAGGAGCCCCGCTAGCATACATAACAGTCCCTGTTAAATCCATTGATTGTAACTTTTCCTGTGCACGTCGAACAGCTAAAAGCTCCGCGTGACCAGTACTATCTGGGCGAAGATGTAACTCATTGACGCCTTCGCCTATAATTTCTTCATCCTTTACTAATACGGCCCCAAACGGTTGTCCACCTTGTTCTATGTTCACTAGAGCAAGTTCTACAGCTCGCTGCATCCACTTATTCATATATACTCTCCTTTAAAATCAATTATACGTAAGCTGCCAAGATACTCCAAAACGATCCTCAATCCACGTAAATCGCTTAGAAAAGCCATAATTATCAAGAGGCATTAACGCCTTTCCACCCTCTAGCATTTGAGCCGCGAGATGATTGATTTCTTCCACAGATTCACACTCCAGAAAAATAGAGACGGATGGTGTAAAAGTAAAATTATGCTGTATAACACTATCATTGACCATAATTTTCAGACTTTTCAAATCGAGTATAGCCATTGCTATTTGCTGCGAGTTTTCCATATATGTTAAGCTCTTGATTTCTAAATCCGAAAACCATTGTTGATATTGATGAATAGCTTCATTTGCTTGTCCCTGAAACATTAAAAAGGTAGTGGCACTTTTCATTTTGTCAACTCTCCTTCATATTTTGTAATCCATTGCATCGGTGTCATTTTCGCAACAAGTTCACCAATTAAATCGTACGGAATATTTTTTGAATTTGTAAAACGAATACAGCTCTTTCCCATATTGAGCTTTGTTGGTACACGCCTTGCATACTCCTCCTGAAACCAAGACAATAACTCCCTATCTGTATAAAGACCCATATGATAGACAGCTAAATGTCGTTTTTGTGCAGCAAGGCTAATGAAAGGAAGTGGTGTATTTGGTGTAACATGATAACCCTTAGGATACGTTGATAATGGGACAACATAGCTAATCATGTCATAATTCATTGTGCGTTCAAAGCCTTCAGGTAAATTTGTTTCCACCACATCTGCTAGCTTTGCAAAGCTTTCACGCCATTTTTCATCCACTTGCTCGATATATGTGTGCGTCATGCTCAGCCTCCTTTCTAATATAGTTATTTTGTACACAAACGTCTCGCTCAATCAATGCAAATTTGAAAAATCCCATAAAAGATATCATTTCGAATCGCACTTCTTTATTACCCTTTGTGGATAAATTTAAAATGAAATATATTTTGTAAATACGATACCATTTTATTACTAGAAATGACAAAAGAAATAGTACGATTATATTGTGCACCTCTAACTTTCCACGCCATTTTTATCTCTTATAATTTGCATACAAAAAAACGCTCGGATTATTCCACAAGCGTTTGAGTGCATAAATACTATTTTATTTTAAAAGTCGCTACTATGCTCTTAATTATCGGTATAGCTGTTCCCAATATCACAATCGGAAGGAACCACCAGCCAAGAGTTTCTATCTCCCCAATAGCAATTCGAACCATCTGAAATGATATTGCAGCAAAGATAATTAAACAAATGTTTTTTATTTCATTTAAAGTCTTACGGCTATTTAAATAAAATGCCTCAACATTATTTTCGTTTAAACGTGCTGGGTAATTGTGCATATGCGGAGCCCTTTCAAGCAGACTCAATAATATCCAGAGGAATATTCCAATAAACGGAAGAATAAACAGTTCTATTTTTGAGCCCCAACGATCCACTTCTCCTGCACCATTAAAATGGCCTGGAATCTCTTCAGGTATTTCACCCCACATGATAAAAATATAAAGGATGGACAGTACAAATATTCCACAACCAATAGAGTCCCATAGCTTTTCAAACTTTGTTTTTGGCAATTTCAAAATTGGTCTATACACCTTCTCACATCCCTAGTCGATTCTTTATTGATTCTACGTCACTACAGCACATTAAGTTTCAAATTTATGAGGATTGTCGTATTTGTTTATGTTCTATCATTAACTATCCGCTTTTGATACAAGTTAAGTACGTATTATTTCTATATTTTTTATCATTTTCTCTACAAATTACTTCCTTATTAGTTTTATTAATTAACGTGAAAATACTCTTAATACTTTGTAAAATTCATATAATCTGATATAAATGGTATATATACATATTTCATTTTTTTGTAACATTTATACTAAATTACTGAGAAAGGAAACTTCAACTATGCGATTTACTATCTACAAGAAATTAATACTCGGTTTTTTTATTGTTATTTTGGTTTTAGTTGGCACAATCGGGTTAAACATTAAACAGCTTAATTCCGTTAATCAAACATATCGTGTGTTACTTGAAGAACAAACTACTAGATCTATCAGTATTCAGGAGCTTCGAGCGATTGCGAAGCAAGAAATTGTAAGCCTAAGAGGGTATTTATTACTTGGAGATAAACAAAATCTTCAAAGCAACAATGAATCACGGGAAGAATTCAAAAAGAAATCAGAAGAGTTAATGGCATCTTTCTATACTAATGAATCTATTGAATTATTAGAGGCTATCAATAAAAGTGAGCAAAATGTCCAGCAATTCGCAGATCGCATGTTTTCCTTAAAGGCTGCTGGAGAAACAGAACAATACGAAAAGCTTGATAGTACACAGGGACGACTGATTATTAAGCAATTCGATGCACGCGTAGAAAACCTTGCCAATTATCAAAGTGAGTATATAGATGGTAAAATCGCTGCGACAACTAAAGAAATTCAATCGATTAAATTTCAAATGATTATACTTGGGGTGTTTGCTGTTGTCATTAGTCTGATAATTGCTATTACCATGGGTAGTCTTATTTCTCGACCTATTAAAGGGATGGCTAGAGCAGCACAAAAAATTGCCGAGGGTGATTTAACGGCAGAGCAAATTCGTATAAAGAATCGTGATGAGGTTGGTGATTTAGCACTTGCCTTCAATCAAATGGCTCTAAATTTAAAGGAACTCATTACAAATGTTCGTCACAATACTGTACAGGTAAGTGGCTCTGCTGCTGAATTAACAGCAAGTGCAGATCAAACAATCCAAGCAACAGAGCAGATTACTTCCTCGATACAGGAGGTAGCAAGTGGCTCTGAAGCTCAAGGTAAAAATGCTACTGAAAGCTCTGAAGCTATGAAAAATATGACAAGAGGCATTCAGCAATTGGCAACGACTACAGCTGCTGTTTCTGAGCTTGCAATGAAAACGAATGCTGAGGCTAACAAAGGTAATGATTCGTTACTCCGTGTTATTACACAAATGGATACAATTCAAACAGCCGTTTTAGAATCTGCGGGCGTTGTCAAAAACTTAGGGAACCACTCTGTAGAAATAGGTAATATTATTGATCTTATTACAGATATTGCAGAGCAAACAAATTTACTGGCATTAAATGCTGCAATTGAGGCAGCTCGTGCAGGAGATCATGGTCGCGGATTTGCTGTTGTTGCGGATGAAGTAAAAAAATTAGCAGAGCAATCTAAGCAATCTGCTGAACAAATTGCTAGCCTCATTTCCGAAATTCAGCATGATACAAATCGTGCGGTGTCTGTTATGGATACTGGTACACAAGAGGTTCAAACCGGCATACAAGTTGTAAAGGTAGCTGAGGAGGGCTTTTCAAAAATTGTTGAATTGATTGAACAGGTTTCCAAGCAAATTCAAGAAGCAACGACCGTTTCAGAAGAAATGTCTTCAAGTGCGGAGCAGATTTATACATCCTTCGACGAAATAGCAACAATTGCACAGATGTCTTCTTCTAACTTACAAAATGTAGCCTCTGCCTCTGAAGAACAGTTAGCCACAATTGAAGAGGTTGCTGCCTCTGCCGCTACACTTTCAAATATGGCTGAGGAATTACAAACTCAAGTTTCACGCTTTAAAATAGAATAAAATACCAAAAGAATCTGCCCGTTTTCTACATTGGTAAGTTGAAATATCTACTTCCCATAGAAAACTAGCAGATTCTTATCATTTATTATCTGCCTGAATTTTTTCTACTCCTTCTGCCTCAATGATATCTTTTAACTCGTCTAACACATCATCAAATTCTGTATGTCTACGTAGTAAAAATACCATTTCACGCTCAATCGGTAACCACGTTTCGATAGCAGCTTCATTGTGCTGAATTTGCGCTTCAAGTTTATCTAAAGCATTTGCTACTTTTGCTTCATACGTTTTCTTATGCTCAAATTCAAACCACAAATCATAAAATTGCTGACCTGTATCATTGCCTAGCAAACTTCTAATTTTTTCGATTGCTTTGATTTCATTTTCTCTCTTTTGTTCCTTTGCCCTTATATCATTCATCGTATCAAAGGCGGGAATATCGGTTGCATACACCTCCACTAAATCATGAATAATAATCATTTTTAATAAACGTTCGCTATTCACTTTTTGCGGTAAGTGTTCCTCAATAGCCATTGCCATTAATGCTACCCGCCATGTATGCTCGGCTACACTTTCCTGTCTCCCATCTGAAAGCCAGCTATGACGCAGCTCGCGCTTTAAGCCTTCTGCTACATGCAAAAATTTTAATGTGTTCTGTAAATCCATTAATGTATCCCCCTTTTGTACTTTATCCCTATATTTCTATAGCATATATTAGAATTTTTATTAACTCACGTAAATGGCCGTTCATAATGGAAATAAACCATTTCGCTTTATTCTAAAATAGGGATATTTCGAAAACGATTAGACAGAAAAAAATTAATTTTTAGAATATTATTGACAGATTCACAATATCCAAGTATGATTGCTTTCAACAACACATTGTAGGCCAAGATTGGAAATAGTAGAAGTGCCTGTGTACTTGTAGAGAGCCGATGGTTGGTGAAAATCGGTAGACACACATTTTGAACTCGTCCATGAGCTACTCCCTGAACTTAAGTAAGGGATGTCGGTTTCCTCCGTTATTGGGATAGACAGTGATAGCTGTCGATAAGGGGACTTTTTCTGTAAAGAGAAGGTCAATTAGAGTGGTACCGCGAGCATAAACTCGTCTCTATTTTTAAATAGAGACGGGTTTTTTTATTTTGATTTAAACGATTTTTGGCCTAAATGTAGCTTTTTGAAAAAGACAATAACAAAAGGAGTGTTTGAAAATGGGAAGAAAAATTTGGGTGTTTGATACAACTTTACGTGATGGCGAGCAAGTGCCAGGTGCAAAATTGAATTTATATGAGAAAGTAGAGATTGCACAGCAGCTCAAAAAATTAGGCGTCGATATTATCGAGGCTGGTTTCCCTGCTTCATCACAAGGTGATTTTGATGCAGTAAAAGCTGTTGCACAAAAGGTAGGAAATACAAATGACATTATGATAACGGCCTTAGCACGTGCTGTACAGGCAGATATTGATGCTGTTTATAATGCTGTCAAATATGCTGAAAACCCTATGATTCATATGGTGCTTGGAACTTCAGATATTCACGTAGAGAAAAAGTTTAGTAAATCCAAGGATCAAATACTACAAATTGGTGTAGATGCTGTCAAATATGCAAAAACTCTTTTACCACAAATTCAATATTCAACAGAAGACGCTTCTCGCTCAGATTTCGAGTATCTTTGGAAAACAATCGAGGCTGTAATGAAGGCCGGTGCAACGATGATTAATGTACCAGATACAGTTGGCTTTGCAGAGCCCGAAGAATTTGGTGCAATGATTTATAAGTTAAATGATCGTATGAAAAACTTAGACGATAGCGTTTTACTAAGTGTACATTGTCATAATGACCTTGGGATGGCAACAGCTAATACACTTGCTGCCATTAAAAATGGTGCAGATAAAGTAGAATGTACAATTAACGGTATCGGTGAACGTGCTGGTAATGCTGCATTAGAAGAAGTTGTTATGGCACTAAAAACACGCAGCGCTGTTTACAATGCTGAAACACGTATTAACACAAAAGAAATTATGAATACATCTCGTCTTGTTTCAAGCTTTATGGGCTTAGACGTCCAAGTGAACAAAGCGATTACTGGGGACAATGCTTTTGCTCATTCATCTGGTATTCACCAAGACGGTTTGCTAAAATCCCGTGATGCTTACGAAATTGTCCATCCAGAAGATGTAGGTCTTGATGATATGGAATTAGTCCTTACAGCTCGCTCAGGGCGTCATGCAGTGAAAAATGCCCTTGAAAAGCTTGGTTTCTCAAATCTTTCCACGGATGAATTTGAAGGAATCTTCGAAGGCTTCTTGAAGCTTGCTGATGCGAAGAAAGAAGTCTATGATCACGATTTATATGTAATTGTTGAAAGCTACTATGAAAAACATGATGCAAACAATGTGAATGCCACTCATTATAGCGAGCAATTCTTTGATTTTGACGATTTACAAGTCGTCAGCAATGCAAACTTCCCTTCAGCAAGTGTGAAGATTCGTAAAGGCAGCGAAGTATTTAAAGCGAGCGCAGTAGGCTCAGGTCCAATTGATGCCTTATATTCAGCCATTGCAGAAATTACTAATATTGACGTAAAGCTTGTAGAATATAATATCAACAGTGTATCTCGTGGGAAAGAGGCGCTTGGTAAAGTAAAAATCACAATCGAGCATGAGGGTGAAAAATATATTGCCAAAGCCGCAGATACAGATATATTAAAAGCAAGTGCACTAGCATACATTAATGCTATTAACAGTGTTGTTGTAGCTAAATTAACACCCGTGATGAACTAATTGTCAAAAGCAGTATGACAAACTTTCTGTCGTACTGCTTTTGTATTTTTTATTGACTGTCCTTCACAAGCTTTTGAAATTCTTCTTCTATCAGCTCAACATCAAGACGTTCAAACAGTGGTGTCACCTCGCTAATGAATGCTGGAAGCTCTACCTGCTCGTACCACATTAGCTCACGTATACCTAACATTTTTCTTATCTTTTCGGCCGAAAATGGTAAAAAGGGATGTAATAGCTGACCGAGATTCGCAATAATATAGACACATGTTGCAAGTGTTTGATTTCCTGCTTCTACATTGTCCTTCACCTGAAGCCAAGGTTGCTGTTCGTCAAAATAGCGATTGGCTGCACGAATATATTCGAAAATAGCCTCTAATGCTAGTTTGAAATGCCCCGCCTCAATAAGGTTGCTCACCTCATTAAACAATTGAATTGTTTGCTTTCGAACGTTGCCATCTACCTCAGCTTGTGGCACCTGCCCTTCAAAGGATTTTTCAATAAACTTCAACGTACGATTAACAAAATTGCCATATGCACCAAGCAGCTCTCCATTATGGCTATAAATAAATTCCCGCCAAGAGAAATCCGTATCACGGTTTTCTGGAGCATTCATTGTTAAAAAGTAACGAATCGAATCCGCATCATATCGACTTAAAATATAAGGCACCCATACCGCCCAATTTTGACTGGTTGATAATTTTCGTTTTTCTAGCGTCAAATATTCATTCGACACAATATGTGTTGGTAATGCCTTTGCCCCTATTCCCATTAGAATGGCTGGCCAAATAACAGTATGGAATGGGATATTATCCTTACCATGTACATAATATGAGATTGTTTCTTCATTCCATAAATCCTCAATAGCTATTTGATGCTGCTTTGCCCATTCAATGCTTGCAGTTAAATAACCTGCAACCGCTTCAATCCATACATATATTTTTTTACCTTCAAAGCCCGGAACTGGAACATCAATGCCATTTGGTAAATCTCTCGTCACTGCACGGTCCGGAACGCCTTCAGCCAAGTAGCGCTCTGTTAGCCCAAGGGCATTATCACGCCAGCGTTTTTCAGCCTTCGCCTCTGCTAAATATGTGTCCAATCTTCCTTGAAATTGACTAAAGGCAAAATAAAAATGCTCTGTTTCTCTAATAATTGGCTCATTGCCACAAATTTTACAACGTTTATCGATTAAATCGAGAGGATCTAAAATTGTGGAACAGTTATCGCACTGATCGCCACGTGCCTTTGCACCACAGTTTGGACAAACTCCCTCTACAAACCGATCTGGCAAGAATTGTTTGTCTGTTTCACAATAAGCCTGCTCAATTTTCTTTTTATATAAAAAATTATTTGCAAGTAGCTGTAAAAAAATGGCTTGTACAGAGTTATGATGATGCTTAGCATCTGTACGGGTATACAAATCATAGGTAAATCCTAAATCATTAAAGCATCGTGTAAATTCCTCATGATAATGATTAGCGATAGCCTCAGTAGTTGTGTTCTCCTGTGCAGCGCGAATAGAAATTGGTGTGCCATTACAATCACTCCCTGACACATATAAAACCCTTTCGCCCTTTTGTCGGTAATATCTAGCCAAAATATCACCTGGTAATAGTGCGGCAACATGCCCTAAATGCAAAGAACCATTTGCATATGGCCAAGCGCCTCCAATAACAATTGTCATTCTAAATTGCTCCCCTCACATAAATAAAAATGGATAAAAAAAACGCCCTAATCAAAACTGATTAGGACGAGTATACCCGTGTTACCACCTATATTTACAAATAGCTCACACTATTTGCCTCTATCAGTACGTCTCATCTATGAGAGATACTGCTGCTGTTATAACGAGTGCCTATCTCGTCGTAATCTACTTGCCAAATGCTTTCGGTACGAAGCTCAAAGGTCATTTTCAAAAGGGTTCATTTACCTCATTTCCACCAACAGAGGCTCTCTATATAATGCTGATCCAATTTACTTTTCCTTCTCAATGCTTTTCTATTAGGTTGGCACCATTTTACGCTTTCTTCTTTAGAAATGCAATAAATGTCGAGAAATGACTGAAAATTTTCGATAAATCGTTTATTTTTCTCGATAAAATGAAAATATTGGGCGATAAAAATTTATTACTTAAGCTAATTGAACTTGTAATAAATCTTTTAGGTCATCAATGACAATATCCGCCCTTTGTAGCTCTTTCTCCTGGGCGAAATCAAAACGTACCCCAATTGAGAGCAGCTGATTATCATGGGCAGCCTGAATATCAGAAGAACGATCTCCGACAACCGCTCCTTGCTGAATACTATTTTCTACAATTACTTTTCTTACCAAATCTGATTTATGACCACTTGCAATAGACTGGATACTGTATGTACCTTTGATAAAACGCTCCAATTGATAGGTTTCCACTATTGCTTGTAAGTACTCCTTCTGTCCATTGCTGGCTATGTATATCTTATAGTGCTCTGCCAAAGCAGTAAGTGTTTGCTCTGCATTTGGATATAATGCACCCTTATTATTCCGTATTTGCTCAATCAACTTAACATGGAATAATGCATTGCTCTCTTCACGTATTGCCAAAGAGTGCATTGGACATAACGTTTCCCATACAACAGGTAATGGCACTCCCATAATTTCTCGATATTTTTCAATTGGCGTATCTCCCTGCCACACGCCCTTATCTCGTAACACATCAAACGTCGCAGCAAGTGCAGGCTCTAAAATTAAATTGGTTTGAAATAAAGTTCCGTCCATATCAAAAATAATAGCTTTTGTCATAAAGCCACCCCCTATAATATTATGAACGATTTCTCCACTTATTTTGTTTCGCTTTAATATTATATAATCCCCCTCTAGTTCTCTAAAAACTAAAGGAGGATCATTTTTTTAAGGTTCTAGGGGTACGATCATTTCTAATTCCTTTATTTGTCGCCAATAACCTTGCTCATCGTTCTTACCTGGTTTAAGTGTAAATGATTTTGGCATTTTTTCCATAGGAGGCAGTACAAGAATAATATGATGTCCATAATCCTTGGTCGCCCCCATTTGCATATTCGCCCTATCGTATAACTTCCCTTCACTATCTGTTACCTCAAACTCAAAAAATGGCCATTGATCATTTCTATCTAATTCACCTGGATAATCTACTAGGATATCTATACGTGTCGATAGTGGTGTAAATGATATCTGTGCAACGTTTAACTTATATAGTCCATCATAAGTATTAGATTTTATATTTGGAGAGAAAGTGATAACTTCTTCCTTTAATTTTTCAAGTGTAAAATCCACATGCCAATTACCTTTGTAGCCAAATAAATCGCTACCATCTAATGCAACTTCAATTTTATTCCCATATATATCTGCATTGGATAAAGTCAATTCATGATGCTCAATAATTGTGTTTTTATCAATATCATCTTGACCTGTAGAGCCTATTGCAACATCTATTGGCTCCCCATTGACAGTTAGCGTATTGGTACCTACAACCTCCTCTTGTAAAGAAACACCATTCTGCCCTGTATATGTGACCGTAACTAATAATCTATTCCCATCATATACCGCTTCTTTAACTGTCATTGTAAGGCCCCCATGCGTATCCTCTTTACCTATTGTTGTCATCAAGTGTTCTTGTTCAATCTTTTTAGCTGCAATATCCCTAAATTCAGCATAAATGGCTCCAATATAAGGTACATTAGCTAATGCAGTCGCTATTGTGGGAGAGAAAAATCCCGAACCTAGTAGTGCTATACATAATCCACAGGCAATAAGGAGAGGTTTTAGAATTCTAATATTCAGCTTCTTCCTTTTTGCCGCTCTTATTGCCGCCTGCTCTCTCATCATCAATTGTTGAAGTGGAATATTGATACGACTATTATCCTTACTCATACAAGTAGCCCTCCCTTAAAATTGGTTTTAACTCTTTTTTAGCTCTGTTAATATAGGACTTCACTGTTCCTTCAGGACACCCCAGCATTTTTGCAATCTCTTTGACAGTAAAATCATGATAGAAGCGTAACCACATAATTGTTTTATATTTGGCATCTAATGTATTAATTGCCTCTTTTACATCTAATGAATATGCAATGTTCTTCATATTTTGATTACCAGCTATCTCTGCAAAAAACTCCTCATCTCCTGAAGTGAATTTCCTTGCATCTTTTCTAATAAAATCAATAGATTTATAAACCGCAATCTTAATAATCCATCCTGGAAAACTGTTTGGATTCTTTAATGTTTTCAATGTTGTATAGGCTTTATAAATAGACTCTTGATAAATATCAAGCGCATCCTGCTCATTTCGAACATACGAGTAGGCAGTACGATATAATTTTTCACGCATGAAAGCAATCAACTGCTCAAATGCTTCATCATTCCCCCTTTTTGCGCTCTTAACCAATTTTTCTATATCCACCTAATCTCCTCCTTTTGGCTACACTTTAAAGTCGTTTGAGAAAAGGGAAACGTTGCAAAAAAAATAGATGCCCTCTTCTTACAGAGAGACATCTATTTAATCAAAAAATTCCATATGCAGCTTTTCCATCTTATAGTAATTCAATCGATCCTGTAAAGTTCCTGTATGAAATTCAAATTTATGACCATCTGGATCTGTGAAATAAATCGACTTTTTATCTCTGTCATCTCGTTCTCTGCCCTGTAAAATATTCACCTGATAGCTTACTAGCTTTTCATACATTTTTTCAAAATCAGCCTCTTCAATAGAAAAGGCTATATGTGTATAGGATTGATGGATTTCCTGTCGTGGTATATCTTTTTCTACATTCAGAGCAAGCCAAAGCCCATTCAAATCAAAATAAGCAGTGCTGTTTCCTTTAACTAATAACTTAGCATCGAAAATAGTTTCATAGAACGCGATTGACTGCTCTAAATTCGACACCGAAAATAATAAATGATTAATGCCTTGTATAGTCATAACTAAGCCCTCACTCCATGGTTGACAAAAGTTTAGCACAATGACAAATATGTGCGATACTCTCCTCATCAGTTGTATGTAGTTTTCTTTCAAAGCCTTTTAACGAACCCTCTACTTTATATGTATCAGCATGCACATCTACACTAACAGTCATATATGTCTTACCTTTAGCGTGTATAACTCCTAGCACCTTGCCTGCTTCAGCATCTATTACTGGAAAAGCATACTTTGCACCCTTTGAAACAAAAAGCGTTTTGCCAGCAGTTACTTTTTTTGCTCGTCCTAATAATACTGTACCAATAATGGTAATGATGACTGCTCCTCGAAACCATTTTTTCTGACTCAACCTTATTCCCTCCTAAAAAACGGAACACAGATACATCAAAAACTATCTGTGTCCCTCTAAAATTATTTCTTTTTTCCCTTTTTTAAACCCTTCGCAATTTGCTTCCATTTTCGTTGCTCATCAAGCCTAGCCTGTGTATTTGTCTTGCGCTCCATAAAGGCAAGCTCCTTCTGCAACTTAAAGTAGCTTTGAAGTCGAGATTGCTCAAGCTCCCCATCTGCTATCGCCTGCTGTACAGCACAATTTGGCTCCTTTTGATGTGTGCAATCTCGATAATGACAAGCTGCTGAAAGCTGTTCTATGTCCTGAAAACTAGAAGCGAGACTATCTCCTTGATCCCATAATTGTAGTTCACGCATTCCCGGCGTATCAATTAAACACCCACCACCAGGTAGTACCACTAACTCACGATGTGTTGTCGTATGACGCCCTTTAGCATCATCCTCACGAATGCCAGATACTTTCATAAGCTCTTCGCCACTCAGCATATTTGTCAGTGTAGATTTTCCTGCACCTGAAGAACCAAGCAAAGCTCCTGTCACACCATCTGTAAATAATGCACGAATATCCATTAACCCCTCACCTGAATAGGCACTTGTTACAAAAATATCTACACCGAACGCTACAGACTCAACATCTCTTACCTTGTCTGAAACATCAGCACATAAATCAGCTTTTGTTAGTACAATAATCGGTTTTGCTCCTGAATCCCAAGCAGCTACTAAATAGCGTTCTAAACGTCGAATATTAAAATCTGCATTTAAGCTCATAACAAGCAGCACAATATCTACGTTTGATGCTACAAGCTGTTCCTGTATTTCCTGCCCCGCCACCTTACGTGAAAAGACAGATTTCCGTTTAAATAATTGATGAATAATAGCCTTTTCTTCACCAGGCATTTTTTCTACTAGAACCCAATCGCCCACTGCTGGAAAATCCTCGCGTGCTAATGAAGTATACGCAAAATGTCCTGCAACTGTTGCTAGCCACTCGCCTTCCTCTGCTAATACACGATATGAATGCTTATGCTCTAATGTAACCCTTGCTGGTGTACAATTCTCTAGCTTAGCCTGCTTCTTATATTCAATCATTTGCTCTTCAAAATATGTGTTAAAACCTAATGCTGTTAAATTCAATTTAGTTTCCTCCTAAAAGTGCATATCAATTTCACCTTGGCCTAATTACGTCCAGATTTTGAAAATCGGTGACATCCACCAAGTGAAGATAAAAAAACCTTGTATCTGCGCAATTCGGCAGTTACAAGGTTTCACAGACACATTTAAGAGATACACAAATAACCCTTATAATAAAAAGGTCACATTGTATAATTTAGGCGTGTGAAATTGAACAAACCGAATTGCAGTTCGCTAAAAACAGATCTATTCATCATGTCACATCACCTACTTCCAATTTAATTGTTTTTAATATAGCGGAATCTTCCGAAAATGTCAAATGCAATCTAATAAGCATGTATCCCCTTCCTCCTTGCATACAATGAACAAAACCACTATTAACAAAGGAGTTGTTGAATTGTCAAAAGTCATTTCTATCAGTACATACCAACCACCGTACACATTACAACAGACAAACGCGGAGGAATTAACGAAGGAGCTTTTTTATGCGAAAATCCCAAAATTAGAAAGATATTTAAAAGTATTTGAGAATGGTGGTATTGCAACACGTCATTTTTGTGTACCGCCAGAATGGCATAGGACTGATCATACCTTTGAAGAACGCAACGATTTATATATTGAGCTGGCAACACAATATAGTGTATCTGTTATTCAAGCATGCTTACAGAATGAAAAATTTTTAAAAACGCCCATTTCGCCAGAGGACATTGATGCTATCATTTTCGTCAGTAGTACAGGCATTTCAACACCAAGTATTGATGCTCGAGTGATGAATCAGCTACCTTTTTCAGACAGACTTAAGCGTATACCACTTTGGGGACTTGGCTGTGCTGGTGGTGCCGCTGGTGTTAGTAGAGCCTATGATTTTTGTCTTGCCCATCCAAAAGCAAAAGTTCTTGTCGTTTGTGTGGAGCTTTGCAGTTTAACCTTCCAGCCAAATGATTTTTCAAAAAGTAATTTAGTCGGTGCCTCACTTTTTGCAGATGGCGCAGCATGTATCCTTGTCTGCGGAGATGATGCGAAAATTGAAACAAGAATGCCGACACCTGCTATCATAGCAACCGGCTCCAAATGGATGCCAGATTCAGAGAATGTTATGGGCTGGGATATTAAAAATAACGGCCTGCATGTTGTTTTCCAAAAAAGTATCCCCGCTATTATCACTAATTGGCTTGGTCCATTCATTGAGCAATTTTTAATGGATCAGGAACTTTATAGTGAACAGCTTAATCACTTCATTGCACATCCTGGCGGTAAAAAAGTTTTAAAGGCTTATGAAGATACACTTTATTTAGCACCTCAAAAAACCGACATTTCTCGGGAAATATTAAAAAAACATGGAAATATGTCATCTCCTACGGTGCTATATGTATTGGAGCAATTTATGTTAAATGAAGGACAAGTGGAGGATACTGGTTTGCTCGTCGCTCTCGGCCCTGGCTTCTGTGCTGAAGCTGTATTACTAAAATGGAGGGAGTAGCATGATTTTTTATATTATCCTGATTATCGTTATTCTACAAAGATTGACAGAGATTTTTATTGCTAAGCGCAATGAAAAATGGATGTTGTCACAAGGTGCATATGAAGTCGGTGCCTCTCATTATCCCTATATGGTTACAATGCACATCAGTTTTTTCCTATTTTTAATAGTAGAAGTCGTCACCAATAATAGTGGTATATCGCCCTTATTTCCGTTATTTTTCTTATTATTTATTGCTGTGCAGACATTACGTATTTGGTGTATTCATTCACTGGGTGCTTTTTGGAACACAAAAATTCTAATCCTTCCTGATGCTCAAGTTGTACGCAAAGGACCTTATACATTTATGCGTCATCCAAACTACGCGGTTGTTTGTTTAGAGATTCTGCTGCTACCTATTATGTTTAAAGCCTATTTTACAGCGTTTTGTTTTACACTTTTAAATATCACTATGCTATCAGTACGCATTCCCATTGAGGAAAAAGCATTAAGAGATGCAACAAATTATAATCATGTATTTGAAAAGAAGATTTCGGAGCCCTAGCCGAAATCTTCTTTTTTTTGTTTATTGCCATTCCCAATTAAAGGGGTCCTGTAAATTTTCCCATGGTTTATTAAGCTCGTCCTCCGTTAATAAACAAGCATCTAACTCTGAAATAATCGTCTCTTTATCTAAATCAATCCCAATAATCACAAGCTGTGTCATGCGATCTCCAAACTCATCATCCCAATCCTTTAGAACCTCAGGACTTTGAGAGAATACATCCTGTTGCTGCTCCTTTGATAAAGCGGCTACCCAATAGGAAACCGGCTCTATCTTTGCTGATGACCCAGCCTGTGACAGCAATAATGCTACATCCTGATGTCTAGCACTCCAAATAATTCCCTTTGCTCGTACAATCGATTGTGGCATATGATCACACCACTCGACAAAACGCATTGGATGGAAAGGCCTTCTACGATTATAGGTGAAAGAAGAGATGCCGTATTCCTCTGTCTCAGGTGTATGATTTTCATGACCAAGCTCCAATTCCTTTAACCACCCAGCAGACTCTGAAACCCTCTCAAAATCAAAGCGTCCTGTATTGAGAATTTCTGCTGGCTCTATTACACCATTCACTGTACGAATTAGCTTAGCTTCAGGTTGTAAAACACGTAAAATGTGCTCTAATCTTTCAAGCTCAGCCTCTGATACTAAATCACATTTATTTAGAATAAGGACATCACAAAACTCAATTTGATCAATGAGCAAATCCGCTACATCTCGGTCATCTAATTCTCCAACTGCCTCCTTTCGCTCTAAAAGACTTTCACCTGACTGAAAATCATGCCAGAAACGATTTGCATCAACAACAGTCACCATCGTATCAAGCTGGCAAAATTTTGTTAAATCAATGCCTAGTTCCTCGTCCAAATAGCTGAATGTTTGAGCAACTGGTATTGGTTCACTAATTCCTGTAGATTCAATTAAAATATAATCAATATTGCCGAGCTTCGCGAGACGCTCAACCTCCTGCAATAGATCTTCACGCAATGTACAGCAAATACACCCATTGGATAACTCAACAAATTTTTCCTCTGTACGTGAAATACCACTTCCATTTGCAATTAATTCAGCATCAATATTGATTTCACTCATATCATTTACGATAACAGCTACACGCATATTTTTTTCATTTTGCAGGACATGATTCATCATTGTCGTTTTACCAGAACCTAAATATCCACTTAAAACAGTGACAGGGATTTTTTTTGTCATTTATACAACTCCTCAAATCGTAATCATTACTATTTGTATTTTGTAATTAAACCATAGTGAAACAGAAATTGCAATTCTTAAAATTTCATGGAGATCCACTATTGACATACATACTAAAAAATAATATTGTATAAAGCGTAATAATTACGATTTAAAAGGAGGCAATTTTATGCGTGTACAAATAACATTAGCCTGTACCGAAACAGGTGATAAAAATTATATCACTACAAAAAACAAACGAAATAATCCTGAAAGGTTGGAGCTAAAAAAATATTCACCTCGTTTGAAAAGAGTTACATTACACAGAGAAACGAAATAATATAAAAGACTGTTTCAAAAGTAATTACTTCCTTCTTTTGAAACAGTCAAGCAAGCCTATTATGGATTAAATCTCCTCCCTATTGCTTAATTTCATTCAATTTTATTTCTGTAGCGAGCTCATTCAATTTCTGCTCTAGGTCATCAAGAATGCGTAATTTATGCTCCACCTGATCTTCAAAATCAATAGATTGAGCCAATATTTTATTTACCTGAGCATCTAAATGTATAAGAGCATCGTTCTTCATCATCG
The DNA here is from genome assembly GCF_058788755.1 of Lysinibacillus sp. FW301-JW8. NCBI lineage: Bacteria > Bacillati > Bacillota > Bacilli > Caryophanales > Bacillaceae > Lysinibacillus > Lysinibacillus sp. FW301-JW8. Next base: position 12,686 of record NZ_JBYTBB010000006.1, on the reverse strand, counting down.
TTCTTTCTTCTAGTAGATTAGTAGTCGAATTATGTCTATTTATATGGTCTAATTTTTCCTCAATCTCTTTCATTAAATACTGATTAAGATTATCAGCATGAGCTTGCTCTAAACGTGAATTTTCAATTGCTTCAATGGCTTTTTGTATTTGTTGACTGATACCTTTTGCAAAATCACTCAACTTATTTTCTAGCCCATTCGCCGAATTTACAGACAATAATTCATCTTGTTTGTCTTTTAATGATTCCTTTAGTACCTTATTTTCCGCACGTAGTTCCTCTTTTTCCTTTAATAATGCTTCAATTGAAGATATTTGTTTTTTCTTATGCTTTTCTATTGTTTGAACATGATCATAGTAGTTCTTTTTTGCTTTCTCAAAGTCTCTCTTCAGCTTTAATAGCTCCATCGACAGTTCCTTTTTTTGATTTGTTAATAGGACATTTTCTCGTTCAAATCTTAGTACTAATGAATAATAATCACTATCTCTCAGTCTTTTAACCTCATTTTTATATTTTGCTAAATCAGCCCTTAAAAAAACAATCATTTTCTGGAGCTGAATGGGATCATTGTTTTCCACAATATCATTCTCCACATTTGGTTCTCCTTTCATGAAAATTTTCCAAGCAAACTCATTACCTCCTCAAATTGCTTCTTACTTTCTTCTAAAATTTCATCAAGCAGCTTAACCAAATGTATGCCAAATTCATCACTTTTTAATTCTTCCTTTTTTGGTTTTTCCCCAGATAATAAATAGGCAATAAGTAGATTTAACGTTCCTTTTTCAAGGAAAGCAAAGCTATTATTTTTGTCACTATTATAACTAGATAGATTTGCTAGTTGTTCCTTTATAAATTGTTGTGTGACATGCTCTATTTTTTCGAATTCACTCATTATTCTCCTCCTGTGTTCGGCTTATTCCATTAAGATTAATAGGGTTTAACACAACCGCACCATCTTGTAACTGATCACAATAGGTAAAACCCATAATACTTCCTGAATAAGATAGGTTATGTGACCATTTAATTTGAAAATTGGTAAAGGATAATGTTTCATTTGGCTCTAATGTTGTTTTCCCTATTGGTCTAAGCCAAAATTCTTCTTTGCTGGCTTGATCATTGATTCGCTCCCAGCTACTATTTCCTTTTAAATTTGGAGCAAAATGTTCATATACGTACCTACCGGAGAAGGAAAATGGAGAGTCTTCGGGTAGCTTTATGCACAAATATGGATTTGTAATAGGCTGATTGCCTATATTACGAATATGATAGGAGCCCAAACATAAACTTTCCTGTTCAGTATCATAAGAAATATTGAATGAAGAAGTAAAATAGCTTATGACATTGACAGGTTCTAGAATTGTAAGCTTCTCAACCATTTTTTTAATCTCATGAACATAATGAGTCGTCTGTTCTTTGAGCTCATTTATTTTTTCTTCCACCTGATTGACACCTGTCATAATTTTTGTCCTCCCGTTTTAAATATGTAATAAGCAAATTCTGTTGCCTCTAAATCAATTACACCTCGGCAAAATGTGATATCCACTAAACAAAAAAAAAGAGAGGATTACCCTCTCTTCAAGATATGTGTTTTTCTTTTTTATTAGTACTATTATCCACCTGTTGGGAAAATAATAGGGCATTGCTGTGGACGAACTACACCCGGACATGTGAACGGTAATTCTGCTCTTGGCTCGCAGAAAGTCGCTAAGAATTCCACAGTAACTGGGAATGTAGATTGAATACTTTGGCATACAGATACAGTAATAGTTAATGCAGAAAACGTAATTGCACCTGCACCAGCTGTTAATGTTCCAGTTGTACATACGAAACAATCTAAATCTGTGAATAAAATTTCTACATCTGTACCTTTTGGTGCACATAATGTAACTTGTTCACAACGAGAAAGCGGAATATTATTGCTTGTAAACATAGTGCCGTTCGGTAAACAAACAACTAACGTAAGAACAAAATTCTTTTGAATATTTAAATGTTGAAGACATACAGTTGAACCATCAATGGAGAATTGGCGATTCTCACGGTTCAGGATAACTATAGGGTTAGTTGCTGATGGAACTACCTTACATGTAACTACAGCACCTGTTAAATTAGTCGTTGGCGTTACTCCTGGAAAAGTAATTGGTCCAGTAGGGGAAAAATCAAATGACATTTCCTTTACAATCCAGTCAAATACCTTATCGACGTTTATACAAATTAGTTCCTGCGCCTGGGATGGCATAATATCTTGCATCCTATTGACACCTCCATAAAATTTTTATCTTTCGTTTGTAGCATATGTTTTTCAGCTATAAGTGTATGGGCTAAATTAATAGTTCAACTCCATATTTAATAAAAATTTACGTATTCAGATACATCATTTTATTCAAAGCCCATTTATTCAGGGATATTTTAAAATGTTTGGGAGGACCGGTATATTTGTAACAGAAAGTAAATATTTTTAATAAAATATTAATGGACTGAAAGGGGTGAACTACATGGAAAACTCAAAATTGTACTCCACTCAAGACATTGCAAAACTGAAGGAAAAGATTGAAACCTATAGAGAAACGTTAACTTCATTAAAAATGGGAACTTCTATAGAAGATTATCTCTTTATGAAAAAGGAATTTGATGGGTTAAAAACACAAATTGCACATTTAGAGGGACTAACAGAGACATTAGATGATAGGCAAAATTCACAAATCAAAGGCTATGAAGAACAAATAAAACAACTCTCCACTCAAATTGAGCTTCTAAATCGAACTATTGAAGAAATGAATCAAGAAATATTAATCGTTTTAAAAAAGCTACTTACAATGGAAGTTAATGAAGCTCCAGCACCTACAACTACACCCAGTATTGAAAAACATTCTCCTTTAATATCTAATGTTGTACAAAGACAGCCTAGAATTGCAATGGCTCAAGATCAATCGACATCTACCTCGAAACAACCATCTTATAGGTTACTACAAAATCTGGCAGGAAAAGCGACCAATAAGCAATTAGATTTGAATCATAACATCCTATCTTCTGGAGCTGAACATCAAAGAAATATACCTGAAGAACGCCATTTTAATCAACATTATTTTCAATCCGTGAACACGCATCCGGGCCAAATATATAATGGTCTTTATCGAAATACCAACACAGAATCAACCTTCCATTTTAAAAATGCTTCTGATACAAAGCAAATTCCGGTAAGTATTTATGACTCTACTACCATCAATTCTTCTATTATAGATGAAACAAAACCTGAAATAATAAATCAGCCTGTCGTCTTGGAAACACCTGAAGTGATGACTGCATCTGAAACTCTTAAAGCATCTCAAGAAGTAAATGAGTCAGTTACTCTTGAACGACCTAACGTAATAAATGAGGAACCTGTTATTCTTTATCCATCTCAAACAAGGAATGAACCTGTTGTTGTCAATTCTCCTGAAACTATGAAAGAGAAGCCTTTAGTTCTCTATTCATCTGAAGCTGAGAATAAGGAGCCTATCGTTTGCGATTCTTCTGAGACAGTGAATAAGGAAACGGTTGTTCTCGATTCTTCTGAAACAGTGAATAAGGAAACGGTTGTTCTCGATTCTTCTGAAACAGTGAATAAGGAAACGGTTGTTCTCGATTCTTCTGAAACAGTGAATAAGGAAACGGTTGTTCTCGATTCTTCTGAAACAGTGAATAAGGAAACGGTTGTTCTCGATTCTTCTGAAACAGT
>NZ_JBYTBB010000006.1:0-8874 GCF_058788755.1 Lysinibacillus sp. FW301-JW8 | reverse complement strand
GTGAATGAGCCTGTCATTCTAACGACTTCTGAAGCGTTAAATGAGCAAAAGTCACCTACTTTAAAAAATGACGAATCTGAAGCTATATCAGAAGAAACATTTGAAGCCTATATCGATACACAAGAGGTAAACAAGCAACCTCAACAGGAAGAAGAAAATATGGACGAAGAACATAAAAAAGAAAAGGGCTCATTATTTTTCAATTTCTTTAGGAAATGGAGTTAGTTTAAAGTGGTTTAGTATGAAAAGTAGAACTGATAAATCGTCCAATAAGTATGAAAATACATATTGGACTTTTTTATGCTCAACAGTCACATAAGATGATTCATGGAGATTGGATAAAGCTTCCCTAAAGCGCTCTCTAAAATTTATACAATAAAAGCTTCAATTTAGATATTTGCCCTGACCCCACAAACATAGCTGAATAGAATAATGAAGAAAGGGGGTGTAAAAATGTGTATGAATTGTAATTCAACGTGCGGCGGCTGTGCAAATCAAAATAATGAGTGTGCTGCACTCGGTCCTTTTGAAGCTATAGATGCTGCATGTATTTCTACTCCACCAGCAACAGGCTCCATCATCCCATTCGCATCAGGTATTGTTCCTGTTGTTTTAACATCAGTTCTTGGTGGCGCTATCGGGACAGTAAGTATGGTAGGATTCGGCACGTCTATTCCAGGGGTAACCCTTACTGGTATAAATATAGACTTAACAGCTGCTACTGGAACAGAAGCCTTTTCCGTTCCACGTGCAGGAACTATTACATCTATTTCTGCGTCCTTGTCTGCAACAGTTGGTGTAGGTCTTTTAGGAACAGCAACAGTCAGAGCGCAAATTTACCGCGCGGTTGCGGGAAGTAATATTTTCAGCCCTACAGATGCATTTGTTGATTTAGCACCAGCTCTCTCAACAATAGCAATAGGTACTATTACATTTGGTACTAGAAACGTTACACCAGTGCCAGTAGCTGCTGGTGATCGTTTATTAATGATATTCTCTCTTACTTCCTCAGGGATTGTTGCTTCTGTTACTGGTAACGCAAGTGCAGGAATCAATATTGTATAAAAGATTATGCTCGTATGTTAGATTAAAGCTACCCTACAGCGTTAATCATCCATGCAAAATATGATACTACCTTGAAAACAATTGAAAAAATAAGCAAAAAAATAGGCGATTTTCTTAAAACTGAGAAATCGCCTATTTTTCAATTTAAATGGATTGCATTAATTATTTCGCCAAAGCATTTTGAATATGAGCAAGGTGATGCTTTCCATGCCAAGCATATAGAGCTATGGCTTTTTCAAGTGTTAGTAATCCTGAATCTGGATGGTTAAACGCTCTTTGCAGTTGCTCCTCTGTTAGACTGGACAGTAAATAAACCCAGCGCTCATGTAAGCTTTCGATTAGTTTATAGGAGGTCGCTACTGGAAGTTCTGAATCTGGAAGTTGTGCCCATTCCGCTTCATTGTACGGCTTAATCGTCGGTACATCCTCAGTTAGTGCTAATTTAAAACGAATATAGCTATTCATATGACTATCGGCGATGTGATGGACTAGCTGTGTAACAGTCCAGCCATGTTCTCGATACGTTTTCGCTAATGCTTGCTCACTTACACCACTTAGTTCCTCCGCTAATTGTCTAGGTAACAGACGAATATCATCAATCCATTCCTTTACTTGCTGAGTTGTCACAATTTCCGGAAATTGAAATTGCCCAATTGGATAGCGTAAATCGGTCATATAGCTCTCCTCCGTTTTCTATTTTCTTACTTTTTATATTACCAATTTAATATTTTTCGCGCTACTGGCATTATTTTTTCAGGATCATGGGCATTCCTTAATATGTTAAAGCAATACACATAAATTTTTTCATAGTACTCCTTAAGCAAGTAAGCAATTCGATCATCTGCTCGAAAAATTTTGTATGCACTTAACCACCCCATTTTCTCTAACTATATACGTAAACAATTGAACTACCCAAAATGTGACAAAAAATAAACTTCCACTATCAAAAATAAAAACCCTTATTATGCAAGAATTTAAACTTACAAAATAAGGGTTTTGAATATTTATTTCACTATAACATAACAAATTCTATTGAGTGATATCATAAATTAACGTATCAAAATAGCTGCCGTTGATATAAAGCAATATTGCCCATACGCCCGGCTCTGGAATTTTTACACTTGAGGGTGTATGGGCATCTGCACCATTATTAGGTCCACCAAGGCCCGTTGTCCAACCATTTATCAATATTGGATGAACTGTTTTTGAATCTTTATGATAGCCGACTATCGTCAGCTCTGTGTCAAGAGTAGGCTCTACTCCCCAAAGATGCCACATCCATTTTTGGGTGCTTAGGCTTGGCGCATCAGCACCAATGACGCCAGATTTATTGATATTCCCTACTATACTACCTCTATCACCAAACACTTCGGCTTTTTTGTCCCAATTAATTGATGCAAAGTCACTTTCTTGAACAAAATCAGGTAAATCATCAGGTAGTACTACTGCTTTTTCATTCATTACACAGCCTGCTAGAAATAATAATACTGTAAATACAAGGATACATCGCTTCATTACACCACTCCTTCAAGATGGCTTTATCTATGTAACGAATTTTTTGTATGTATTGTTACAGATTATTCTGAATATTTTTCTATTGATCTTACTACAAATTCAGCTAACGATTTTAGAGGATGAGTAATTGTTAGCCCTGACTCTTTTTCGAATAGCTGTGCAGCCTCCACCATTGAAAGCTGTGCAACAGACGTTTGTCGTTGATCCTCTTTTAAATGATAAAGAGCTTGAAGAATGGCTTTTTTATATGCTTCCTGCTTTCCCTGCATAATCAGTTCAAAAGAATTGTCGATTACCTTTGCTACAGCTTCAATCTCTTTGTTATGTTGGATGGCATATTGCTGAAGCCTGTGCATTGTACCCTCTACGGTTCCAGGATTCGTAAAAAGGATTGTTTGAGGCTGTTCATTCTTACAAATAGCTTCAAAAAAGGGTTCGTCTATTTTCAAAATTGGAATGGAAAGTGTAATGGGTGCTTCCTCTAACAGAGCAATATAATTTGTACACGTTATTAAAATAGCATCTATCTGACAGCTCTCCATCCATTCAAGCTGTTCCTTCACCTTAAAAGCTAAACCGCTATTTCCATTTAAGGCTTGCAGGATAAGACCTGGATCTACAAAATGTACAAGCTCTATGTGATTGATATTTAAAAATGTTTGTTCAATATATGCTATGTTCGAATAATGTGCATGCAAGCAGCCAAGCCTTTTCCGCAAATGTATTCCCTCCTACTTAGTAAGCTGTTTCTCCATCGTTGCTATAGAAAGAGAGAAGCTGTTAAGATTCTCGCCCTTCTGCTCTTTTGTAATAACATAACCTAATGAAAGATATAACTCAATGTTTCGAGGGACAGACATACGAACCTTACATTTACTAATCGTTTTACCATTAGCAAGTGCATGATGTTCAAGCTTTTTCAATACTGCTTTGGCCAAGCCATGTCCTTGTTTTGAAGGGATGACAGATAATCTAAAAAAATAAACACTGTGATCACTAAATGTAAACCTTACCATAGCAACGGGCTGTTCATTGAGATAAGCAATAAAGGCATTTTCTCCTCTTTCCATACCCTCTTTAATCGATTCAACCGTTTCATTAAGTGCACTTGAGGGCGGTGTTGTATGCTCATATTCTTTAAATGCCTGTAACATTACATCATGAATAATAGGTGCATCTTTTAATTGTGCTAACATAATTACCATCTTTATCAGGATTTCCCTTTTGTTTTAATATACATTTTATTGCATTTTTAAATAAATTTAAACCGCATTATCAAAGATAATGCGGTTTCGTTATTTATTTTTATTCACAAAACGTATTGCTCTACTCATAATAGTTGGAACAATGGAAGCATGATTTTCTTCAAGTCCCTCATAAAAGGAAATATCCATGACATTCTGTAATCTATTTGCAATTTGTTGTGCATCATCCACCATAAAGGTTTCAAGTTCACCCACTCCGATGAACAGCTTTGCCTTTATTTCCTGATTATCCTTAATAAATGCTGATGCAAAACGTAATAGCTCATGCTCGTTCCACCAAATAGAAGGGCTAATAGCAATATAACGTTGATAACTAGACGATTGATGGAATAATTGCCACAGCACAAAATAGCCAGCAAGTGAATGTCCAAAAAGTGTTTGCTGTTCATTATTTATAGGAAAGTTAGCTAGCATCTCTGGCTTTAATTCTTCCTCTAAAAACCTGCTAAAGTTTTCGGCTCCACCATGCCTTTCATGGTCCTTTCCTTTAAATCTTGCAGGATACGTATAGGATTCAGCTTGTCCCGTAAAATCATAAAAACGTCGTTCCTGCATATCAGCTCCATGCCCAATGCCAACTACGATTGCTGGTAATATACCTGTCTTCGGGGCATTTCTACTTTGCAGACGCATTGCTTCCTTTACAAGCTGGAAATAGGACGATCCATCTAATACATATAAAACAGGAAAGCCTTCTTCTGGCGCCTCACCCTGAGGTACGTAGATGTTGATTGTATACCTATAATTCGTAAAATTGGAGGTCATTTGCTGTGTTAAATAATCGAGATTTGTCCTTTCGAGCATCATTGATTAACCTCCTTTAGCACATCATAGCCATAACATACAGGTGTATTCGTCACAGGGTCCACCATAATACGTGCATCAATATTAAATACCTGACGCATTACATCCACGGATAATATCTCTTGAGGTGTCCCTGTTTTCATCACAACACCCTGACGCATTGCGATTAAATGGTCTGAATAACGTGCTGCATGATTAATGTCATGTAAGACCATCACTATTGTGCAACGATGCTCCTCATTCAAGCTTTTCACAATTTCTAGCACCTCTAACTGGTGTGCCATATCTAAATAAGTCGTCGGTTCATCTAGCAATAAAATATTTGTTTCTTGTGCAAGTGCCATTGCCAGCCATACACGTTGACGTTGACCTCCTGAAAGCTGTGCAAGGTCTCGATCACGAAATTCTATAGTGTTGGTAACGGTTAAGGCCCACTCAATCATTTCCTCATCCTTTTTTGTCAGGCGATTGACATTATTCCGATGCGGATAGCGACCATAGGCAATTAGCTCCTCTACCTTTAGCTGTCCAGGAGCAATGGGTGTTTGTGAAAGGATCGCTAGCTTTTTTGCGATTTCCTTTGTAGATAGATTTTGCATATTTTGATCCTGCAAATAAACCGTACCCTGTTGTTTTTTCAATATCCGACCAATTGTTTTCAACAATGTGGATTTTCCACAACCATTTGGTCCTATAATGGTTGTAACCTTTCCCTCCTCAATTGTTAAATTTAGACCTTCAAATACTCGAACCTGCTCATAGCCAGAAGATAAATTTTCCATTCTAAATGCAGTTTGCACACCTTTTCCCTCCTATGCTTTTGATTTCACTAATAAATATAAGAAATATGGAATTCCTATAATGGAGACAACAATACCAACTGCCAGCTCAGATGGTGCAAATACTGTTTTTCCAATAAAATCAGCCAAAATTAATAAGCCAGCACCAATTAATGCACTTACTGGCATGACATAACGATGCTGTATACCAACAAGTTGCTTCGCAATATGCGGTGCCATTAATCCAATAAAGCCAATACTACCCGATACCGAAACACAGGCACTGACTAAACCAACGCTTGCCAGTAACAGCTTCATCTTCTCTTTTTCAACCGCTATCCCTAAGCTAGTAATACTATCCTCTTCCAGCTGAAAATAATCGAGTAAATATGATTTACGATGCACATAAATACCTAATATAATCAGCCACGGCAACATCGTTACCACAAAAACCCAATTAGCATTGTAGATGGAGCCGGCCATCCATACTGCTGCTGATTCATAATCTTGGGCGCTCATTTTTAATGATAAAAATAATGATAATGCCCCAAATCCACTATTAATGGCTATCCCAGTTAAAATTAATCGCTGCATATCCAAGTGACCATTTTTTAGGGCAAAGGAAAAAATTAGTATAGCGGCTATTGCTCCTCCGACAAATCCAAATAGCGGCATCATTAAAATGGATAACCAGCTATTCATATCCGCAGTCACTAAACGTAATTGAAAGAAAAACATAAATATCACAACGGCTGCTCCAGCTCCAGCATTGATTCCTAAAATGCCAGGGTCTGCTAGTCCATTACGTGTAATACCTTGTAATACCACACCTGCCATACCTAAGCCAACGCCAACAAGGGCTGCAATGACAATACGTGGTAAACGAAATTCAAAAATAACAAGATCAAATTTTGGATTGGGCTCAATACGGAGTAATGTTTTAGTGACATCCATCACAGACATATCAAATACCCCATTCGTAATATGAAGATAGCTGGCAACTAAAATAAATAAAATAAGTATAGAAGCGGTCATAACAAATACACTTGAGGTTTTTTTACGCACGCTTTTCACCCCCGTGTTTACGAACTAAATATAAGAAGAATGGAACACCCACTAATGCTGTTAATACACCAATTGGCGTTTCGAATGGAAAATTGACAAAACGGCTAAGTACATCACAAAGTGCTAGGAAAAACGAGCCTATTACCGCCGCACAAGGAATAATAAAGCGATAATCTACTCCAACAAGGAAGCGTGTAATATGTGGGATAACTAATCCAACAAAGGCAATTTTTCCGACAAGTGCAACTGCTGTACCTGTTAAACATACAACAGCTAGCATACTAATGATTTTCACCGCTGTTGTCTTTTGTCCAAGCCCTATGGCAATATCTTCACCCAAAGAAGTGATTGTAATAGCCTTCGCTGATAATAAGGCAAGGACTAAACCGACTAAACCAAATGGGATAGCTAGCAGCAGCATATCCATATCCACCATATGTACCTTCGTGTTATACCATACACTTACTGTTTGCGATACTTGGAAATACATTGCAATCGCAGTAGCTATACTACTTAAAAATGTACCAATAACAGTACCAATAATCGCCAGTCGAACAGGTGATAAACCATTGCGAATTAAAGAACCAAATCCAAAAACTATTCCAGCCCCTAATGCAGAGCCCACCATAGAAAGCAGAATCATTTGGTAGTTAGGGAGACCTGGGAAAAATACAATAGCTAGCGTAATAACAAAAGCTGAGCCATCATTCACACCCATCAAGGAAGGGGATGCTAAATAATTTCGTGTAATGCCCTGCATAACAGCACCAGCTACTGCTAAAAATGCGCCCACTAATAAAACTGCAGCAATCCTAGGAATACGACCAGTTCTAACAATTTGATGATCCACATTCGAGGGATCAAATGCAGAAATCGCCTGCCATATTGTGATTGCACTAATGTCTTTTGTTCCGTACATAACGGAAACTAATGCTATCATCACAATTAAAAATGGAGAAGCTGCTACTATTGAAAATGCCATTATGTTTGTTTTTTTCAACTTCCACACCTTTTTCTATTTGAACTCTTATAAAAGGCTGGTAATAGCCTGGTGATGCCACCAAATCTATTACCAGCCTCTCTAAAACAACTATTTAAGTAATTTTTCTGTTGCAATATCTAAGAATTTCACTTTAGACCAAGCCGTACCACCTTGTGCTAACGGATCAATTGCATTCACGAAAATTTGATTATTTTGTGATGCCTTTAAGCTTGCAAAAATCGGATTCTTTTGTAAATCCTCTAATGCTTTTGGTGCATCTGCATTTTCTGATTCCTCAAACTGAAGGAAAATGGCATCTGGATTTACCTGCGCTAATGTTTCAAGAGAAAGTTCAGCCTGAGCTTTTGTTGTTTTAAGAATTTCAGGAATTGGTGCTCCTAAATCCTCATATAAAACCGGATTTAAGTAAACGCCTGCTGGATAAATATACATTACTCCGCCACGTACTCGAATAACTAATACTTGTTTGTCTGTAAGCTGCTCTTTCGATTTAGCTTGTGCATCAGCCACCTTGGTATCATAATCTGCAATGATTTTTTTAGCATCATCCTCTTTACCAGTAAGCTGTGCAAGTAATGTTAGGTTTTCCTTCCAATTTGTAGAGATATGTGAATATGGAATCATTGTTTGAATTTTGTTGAGCTTTTCAGCAGTTTCTTCAGGGAATTTGGAAGTACCTACAATTACATCTGGATCAAGATCAAGAATGGCTTCTGCGTTAGGCTCCATTTTATTCCCCACAAGCTTAGCACCCTCAAATTCAGAAACAAGATAAGAAGGAATTTTACCACCAATTTCAAGTACTCCGACTGGCTTAATACCGAGCATCGCAGCATCCTCCATGGATTCCAAGCTTGCCGCTACAATATTATTCACTTTAGCAGGAAGTTCATATTTTTCCCCTAGATAAGTGATTGTCTGAGTTTTAGTCTCATTTGCTTGTGATTCTGTTGCACTTGTTTCCGCTGTATTATTTGAAGATGCATTGGACTCTTCTGCTTTATCTGTTCCACATGCTGCCAAGGATAAAGCTAATAAAGCAGGTGCACACATTTTAAAATATTTATTCATTTATATTCTCTCCCTACAACTCTCTATTGATAATGATAATCGTTTTCATTATTAAGTCAATAGAAATCAATAATTTAATTGATACTCATTATCATTTACGGATATTATCCTAACAAAGAGAAAAACAGTTGTGAATGGATAATTTCATGAATAACATGGACTTTTGCCGTTTTGATTTCATAGTGTTGAAAAACTAAATGGTCAAGGAACTCTTTGTGAATACTACTAATTCAAATGAAGGTGATTTCCGTTCCAGGCTACTCGCTTTCCTGTGGGCGAGCGACGAGCCGCTTCCTGCGCTGACGCT